>JAIQFT010000042.1 GCA_020073185.1 Terriglobia bacterium | reverse complement strand
TGCGGAAGACTTCTCCCAGGTACCGCCTCAATTCCCCGTACAGCGCCTTGCGTCGGCACTTCGGGATAAACACTACGTGGTATTTGCACTCCCACTTGGTATGGCTTAGGCTTTCCATCTCGTCCATCGTTGAAATTCCTTCTCGTGTGCTTGGCGGCTCACGTTTGGGAATTTCCTCGGTGGACTCCGGTATCTGTCAAACTTCTACTGCCTCCCCGCCAGAGCCGGGGGGTCTCCCGGTTGTACTAGTTTCCAGTTTCGGGTTTCCAGTTTCCAGCGGAAAACGAGAACCCCGGCATTGTACCGGGGTTCTGAGCTTCTCTTGACTCCGCGTCTCCGTGCCTCCGTGGTGAGGGAACTTACCGCAGGAAGCTGAGCAACGAAGTTCCCGCCTGCTGGACGCCGAGCGCCAAGCCGGCGGCGCGGATGAAGAACTCCGGGAAAATTCCGATGCCGACGGTGCCGATCGCGGTCACTCCGAGCGCCACCTGCATGCCAGGGCTGATCACCACCGGCTCGGGATCGGTGGCTGGGCGCATAAACATGGCGCTGCCAATTCGCATGTAGTAATAGAGCCCGAGCACCGCGTACAGCACGGCCAGGCTGGCGAGCACATAGTGCTGGGTCTGGATCAGGCTGAGGAAGATGAAGTACTTGCCGTAGAAGCCCGCCAGCGGCGGAATTCCGGCCAGCGACAACAGGAACAGCAGCATGAGCACGGCCTCGGTCGGCGCCTTAAAGTAGAGGCCGGCGATGTCGTCGATTTCGTCGCCGATGATGTCGCGCCGCCGCAGCGACGTGACGACCGCGAACGCGCCCAGGTTCATGAAGGTGTACACCAACAGGTACACGAGGATGCCCTGAATGCCGGTCTTGTTGGTGATGTTGTCGCTCGCAATCAGGCCGAGCAGCATGTATCCGACGTGCGAAATGGAACTGTAGGCCAGCAGGCGCTTGAGGTTGTTCTGCGTCAGCGCGGCGAAGTTGCCGCCGGTCATGGTGGCGACGGCAACGAATACCAGCAGCGGAAGGTACACCGGGCGCAGCGGATAGAGGCCCCAGAGAAAGATGCGCAGCAGCATCGCCCAGGCCGCGGACTTGACGGCCACCGACATGTAGCCGGTGACGCTGGTCGGCGCGCCTTCATAGGCATCGGGCGCCCACTGATGGAATGGCACGGCGGCGACCTTGAACAGCAGGCCGGTCGCGGTGGTGACCATGGCGACGATTGCGATCGGGTCCTTGGGATTCGTGCTGTAGTGCCGCTGCAGCGCCTGCGCAATCACCTGCAGGTTGGTGCTGCCGGAGAGTCCGTAGAGCAGCGAAAGACCATAAGCGAAGATGCCGCTGGAGAACGCGCCCAGCAGCAGGTACTTCAGCGCGGCCTCGTTCGACCGCTTATCGCGCCGCAGAAAACCGACGAGAACGTAGGTGGAGATGGCCATCAGTTCCAGGCCGATGAACAGCAGCACCAGATCGTAGCCGCTGGCCATGCACATCATGCCGACGACGGAAAACAGGATGAGCGCGTAGAACTCGCCGTGGTGCTCGTGCTCGATCTCCAGGTAGTGCGCCGACATCAAGATGGCGATGGCAGCGCCGAGCAGGAACAGGTAGAAGAAATAAATGGAGAACCCGTCCATCAACACCGAGCCGACCACCTGCCCGCCGACGTTGGATAGGTACGCGAAACTGCCGACCAGCGGCCGCCCGTCGGCGAAGTGGCCGAGGTGAATGCGCAGCACCGCTGCCGTTGAAAAGCCCAGACCGATAAGCGCGGTGACGGCGTTCCAGCGCTTCCATTCGGCGGGCAGCATCAGGTCAATGATCAGCACGCCCAGCCCGAACAACGAGAGCAGGATCATGGGCAGCGACAGCGCGTAATCGGTGCCGGTAAAAAATGAGGTAGGCACTAGTAGCTTCCCCTAATTCGACCTGACCGCCGCAACCGCGGCAGGCAGGGGCTTCGAACTTGTTTTCGCCGGAGCGGCCGGTTTGCGCGCCGGAACCGCCTCACTCGCCGCCGTGACGGGGGTCACCAGCGGTTGGGTTGCCATCACCGTCTTGGCTTCATTGGGGCGCACTGTCTGCACCAACTGCGCCACCGGCTGCTGGAGAATCTGGAACATCGGCTTGGGATAAATGCCGATGAACAGCGCGGCGGCGATCAGCGGAGCGAAGGTAAGGATTTCGCGCGGCGTCAGGTCCTGCAGCTTCTCATTTTTCGGATTGGTGACCGGCCCAAAGTACACCCGCTGGTAGAGCCACAGCAGGTAGGCCGCCGCCAGGACGACTCCCGGCACCGCCCACGCCGCCCACACCTTGCTCTCGATAAACGTTCCTTGCAGGATGGTGAACTCGCCGATGAACCCATTGAGCAGCGGCAGTCCCATGGAGGAGAGGAACATGATCATGGTGATGGTGGCGTACACCGGCATGACGTTGGATATGCCGCCGTATTCGCTGATCTCGCGCGTGTGCCGCCGCTCGTAAAGAATGCCGACAATCAAGAACAGCGCTCCGGTCGAAATCCCGTGGTTGATCTGCTGTATCACCGACCCCACGATACCCGCCTGGTTCGCCACGAAAATTCCCAGCGTGCAGAAGCCGAGGTGACTGACCGAACTGTACGCCACCAGCTTCTTCATATCCTTCTGCATCAGCGAGACAAGCGCACCATAGATGATGCCAATGATAGACAGCGCAACCACGAACAGCCGCACCTTGGGATGCATGGCCACGCCGGGGAAGAACGGCAGCGAGAAGCGGATAAGGCCGTACGTTCCCATCTTCAGCAGGACGCCCGCCAGGATCACCGAGCCTGCAGTGGGCGCCTCCACGTGCGCGTCGGGCAGCCAGGTATGGAACGGAAACATCGGCACCTTGATGGCAAATCCGATGAAGAAGGCAAAGAACAGCACGATGGCGGCCGTGCCCGTGATCTGCGGCGCCGTCTTGTACAGCTCAGGAATGCTGAAGCTGTATACGCCGGTGACGGTGTGGTGGTGGAAGTAGAGGAACAAGATGCCCAGCAGCATCAGCACCGAGCCGAACAATGTGTACAGGAAAAACTTAATCGCCGCGTAGAGCTTGCGCGGCCCGCCCCAGATACCGATCAGCAGGTACATCGGCACCAGCATGGCTTCCCAGAAGACGAAGAACAGGAACATATCCAGCGCCATGAAGACGCCGAGCATACCCGTCTGCAGCAGCAGGAACCAGATGTAGTACTCCTTCACGCGTTCCTGGATCGCATTCCACGACGAGAGGATGGAGATGAATCCCAGCAGCGTGGTGAGGAGAATCAGCAGAAAGCTGATGCCATCGATGCCCAGGTTATAACCGGCGCCGATAGAGGGGATCCAGTTGTTGGGAGTTCCTTCGAGAAACTTAAACCCCGGCTGATCTTTCACCGCCCAGAACAAGGGGATCAGCGGGATGGACACCGCCAGCCCGACGAGCGCGAAGATATTCGCCAGCCAGCGGATGGCATTCTTGTTCTCCTTGGGAACGAACAGGAGAATGAATGCGCCCACCATGGGCGTGAACAGGATGATGGAGAGGATGTGCTCGTTAAACATTTGTCAGCTCTTAGCCTTTAGCTCTTAGCTTTTCAGCCATTCACTTCAGCGCTGTCCGCGGAAATCAGCGAACGACGTAATAAACCACGAAACCGACAACACCGGCGACCATGACCAGCGCGTACCACTGCACCAGGCCCCACTGCACAAGCCGCACGGGGTACGACAACAGGCGCGCGACAATCGCCGGCCCGTTGACCAGCACGCCGTCAATGATCCACTTGTCCCACCAGTTGGAGATGGTGGCGATGGTGCGCGTCAGCCAGCCCGCGCCGTTGACACCGCCATCAATCACGTTGGTGTCGAACTTCCACGAAGCTTCTCCCAGGCCCATGGCGCCGAGACGTATGGGGCCGATCGGCCGGCGGCCGGTAAAGGCGTAGTCGTAGATTTCGTCCACGTAATATTTGTTGAACAGCAGCGCGTACGCCGGCGGGGCCACGGCATTGATGGGCTCGACGAATCCCTTCTCGGCTTTCCCGTAGAAGTACTTCGCACCCCACCACCCGATGAACCCAAGCGCGACCGACAGGCCCATGAGGATGTACGCAATGGCCTCGGTCTTCTCTCCCTTGCCTTCGGGCTTGGGCATGGTGGCGGCGGTTTCGGCTTTGGTCGCGCCGGCCGGCTCGGCGTGCTCGCTTACCGCAGGAAGCTGATGCTCGGCTTCGGCGGTGACGCTTTCGGTGGCGAACACCGGCTCGAGGAAACGCTCGAAAGCGTTCGTTCCGCCCAGCGCCTTGGGAACACCCAGCCATCCGGCGGTGACCGAGCCGATGGCAAGGATGATCAGCGGCACCGTCATCGTCTTCGGCGATTCATGCACGTGATGCTCGACCTCGTGGCTCATCCGGCTGGGGCTCCAGAATGTCAGGTAAATCAGCCGGAACATGTAAAAGGCGGTCATCAAAGCGGCAATAAAGCCGACATACCACAGCGCGCGAAATCCGCCGCCGTGCGACGAGTACGCCTGCCAGAGGATTTCGTCTTTCGAGAAGAATCCCGCCAGCGGCGGAATGCCCGCAATCGCCAGTGTGGCGATGAGCATCGTCCTGTAAGTGGTCGGAATGCGCTTCGACAGGTCGCCCATGTTGCGCATGTCCTGCTCGCCGCTCATGGCGTGGATCACCGAGCCGGAACCGAGGAACAGCAGCGCCTTGAAGAACGCGTGCGTGAACACGTGGAACACGCCGGCGGCGAACGCACCCACGCCCAGCGCCAGGAACATGTATCCAAGCTGCGAGACGGTGGAGTAGGCCAGCACGCGCTTGATGTCGTTCTGCACCAATCCGATCGATGCGGCGAAGATCGCCGTCAGCGCGCCGATGATCGCGACGGTCTTCATGCTGGCCGGCGCAAGCATGAACAGCGCGTTGGAACGCGCCACCATGTACACGCCGGCGGTCACCATGGTGGCCGCGTGGATGAGCGCGGAAACCGGCGTCGGGCCTTCCATCGCGTCGGGTAGCCAGACATACAGAGGTAGCTGCGCGCTTTTGCCGCAGGCGCCGATGAACAGCATCAAAGTCGCGAAGGTGATGACCGGATCGCCGACCGCGAAGTGGCTGGTACTCAGCGTGTGGGTGATGTCGGTAAAGCGCACCGAGCCGAAGTACCAGGCGATGGTCATCAAGCCCAGCAGGAATCCGGCGTCGCCGATGCGGTTGACGATGAATGCCTTGTTAGCGGCGGTCGAGGCGGAATGCTTCTTGAAGTAGAACCCGATCAGCAGGTAGGAGCACAGGCCCACGCCTTCCCACCCGACGAACAGCATCGTGTAGTTGTTCCCCAAAATCAGCGTGAGCATGGAGAACATGAACAAATTCAGGTAGCCGAAGAAGCGGTAGTAGCCGCCCTCATGTCCCATGTAGCCGATTGAGTAGATGTGGATCAGCATGCCGACGCCAGTGACGAACAGCAGCCAGATGGCGGAGAGCGGGTCGAGAAAGAAGCCGGCGTCAGCGTTGAACTGGAACGGCCCATGCGCGCCAGGGAGGGTGACGCCGAGCTGCGCGTCCCCGGTGCCGAGCCATGTGTACAAAATCGTCTGGTATGGACCGTGATTGTGCGCCGGCTGCCATACAGAGGTGTACTGCCACACCGCCAGGCACGACCAGACGAACGCGATCACGACCGTGCCGACGCAAAAAGCGTTCACCGCTTTTTTGTCCAGCTTGCGGCCGACGAAGAACATCACCGCCGCGCTGAAGATCGGCAGCAGTGGAATGACCCAGATGCGTTCGAGAAAGAACATTTTTATTAACTCTCAGCTCTGCTGGCTCTCGGCCATCAGCTCTCGGCTATCGGCGGAGTCGTGGGCGGCTTCTGTTTTCTTGTCAGCCACGGACTCTTTACGCTGCCGGGGCGGAATTCGCCTTTCACCCAACGAACGAAATTAGTAAAGTGATCCAAATAAATTGCCTTCGAGGCCAACGACAACTCACTCGCATCAATCTCTTCCGAATACTTCTTCAAAGCTGCTTCAGGCTCTTCAAGCAGCTTTAGTCGAGACTTCCACGGGTTATGCCCTCTGCCTATTTCGGTTTTCTCGCGTGGACTTGCTTCGTCCTCTTCCTTAGCAAATCGCTTCTCAAACGGATCGTCACGTGAGTCCAAACGGGGCCAACCTCGACTGACACGATCTTGCTTTTATTCGCTTTGGGTTTCATTGTCTTGGCAGCCATGACAGTTCCTCCTGTGATCAGCAATCTGGCCCCGACAGCCGACTGCCGATTACCACTTCAACAAGTCCACTTCGTCCACATTCACCGTCTCCTTGTTGCGGAAGAAGGCGATCAGAATGCCCAGACCGACCGCGGCTTCGGCGGCGGCGTCGGTAATCACGAAGATCGAGAAAATCTGCCCGTTCAGGTTCCACAGGCGCGAGAACGCCACCAGGTTCAGGTTGACCGCGTTCAGGATCAGCTCGATCGACATCAGGATGATGACCACGTTGCGGCGCGTGACCACGCCGATGGTGCCGATGACGAATAGCGCCGCGGCGACTACGAGATAGTGAAGCGTACCGATGGGAGCCATTTGCTTCTCGTCTGTCCTTAGTCGTTGGTCGTTAGTCGATGTCCGCAGCCGTTGGCAACGGCCATCGACCGCTTTTCAAATCCTTTTCTTCGCCATGACCACCGCGCCCACGATGGCCACCAGCAACAGCAGCGACGCGATTTCAAACGGCAGCAAGTAATTGCGGAACAGCGCCATGCCCACCTGCTGCGTGTTCATCGGCTCGGGCATCGAAACCGGGTTCACCGGAAAGATCGAGCTGCCGTGCTTGTACACGTACAGGAACAGGAACCCCAGCGCCAGGCTGGCGATAATCCCCACATGCCATTGCTGGTTGAATTGCACCTCGCGCTGCGACCGCTCGATGTTCACCAGCATGATGACGAATAGGAACAGCACCATGATGCCGCCGGCGTAAAGGATGATCTGCACGCCGGCCACGAATGGCGCGTACAGCATCAGGTACAGACCGGCAAGCGCCAGCAGCGTGAAGATCAGCGACAGCGCCGAGTGCACCGGATTCTTCCGCGTGATCACCAGGATGGCGCTGACCACGGCCACCGCCGACAGCAGGTAGAAAAAGAAAGTTGGAGCAACCGGCGTCATCGCGTGTACACCGTCGGTTCCGGGCCGCGCTCCAGTCTGGCGCGATCGAAGACGAAGCCTTCGCGGCTGGAGAGAGCGAATTCGTAATCCTGGCTTAGTTCCAGGCAATCGGTGGAGCAGGCTTCCGCGCACAGGCCACAGAACATGCAGCGGCTGATGTCCAGCGTGAAGCTGGTCATTTCCTTGCGCTTGGTCACCGGGTTGCGCTCGCTCTGCACGACGATCAAATGCTCGGGGCAAGCGGAGGCGCACAGGTTACAGGCGATGCACAGCGTCTCGCCCGTCTCCGGGTTGACGTTCAGGCGCGGCAGCCCGCGGTAGCGCTCCGCGATCGCCGGGCGCTCCAGCGGGTACTGCTCGGTGTAAACCTCTCTTGGGTGCTGGTATTTGAACGTAACCTTCAGGCCCTTGATCAAATCCACCATGAAGACTTTGTTCAGCAGCGGAGCGATGCTCACTACACCACCCCTTTCAGCCACGCGGCGATCTCGGGACCCAGGCCGATAATTCCGGTCACCAGCAGGACGCCAAGCCCGAGCGGCAAAAGAATTTTCCAGCCGACTTTCATCAACTGGTCGAAGCGGTAACGCGGCCAGGTGGCGCGGTACCAGATGTACAGGTACATGAAAATCGCGATCTTGAAGACAAACCAAAAGATGTCCTGAATGCGGTCGCGCACCGGCGGCGCCAGCAGCACCAGGCCAACCCCGCCGAGCACCAGGCCGAACGCGTACAGGCCCATCGTCTGGATTTTCAGCAGCGGGTGCTTGGGCATGCGCATGGCGTTGAAGAAGCTGAAGAAGGCGAGCGCGAACATCACCAGTGCGGGCGCGAAGGAGAAGGCAAAGTCCACCACGCCGAGTTCGGGATGCTCCCAGAAAAACGGGATGTTGATCGCCGGGCCGTGCGTGCTGGGGAAAGGTCGCAGCCATCCGCCGAGCCATAGGGTGATCGCGATGGAGCTGACCGCCACCATGCCCGCGTATTCGCCCAGCATAAATAAGGACCAGCGCAGCCCGCTGTACTCGGTGTGGAATCCGGCAACCAGCTCAGATTCGGCTTCCGGCAGGTCGAAGGGCGCGCGGTTGGTCTCCGCGATCATGGCGACGGCGAAGATGAAGAACGCGACCAGGCCAACCGGGAAAAACTTGAAAATGAACCACACGTGCTGTTGCGCTTGCGCCTGCACGATGCCGATCATGCTGAGCGTACCGGAGCCGGCGCTGTCGCCGATGCCATACGGCCCGATGCCGCCGAGCCCTGTCATAACGATTGCCGAGACCACCGCCAGCCCCATAGCGATTTCGTAGCTCACCATCTGCGCGCTGGAACGCAGGGCGCCCATCAGCGGAAAATGCGAGTTCGACGCCCAGCCCGCCATCACCACACCGAGCACGCCGAGCGACGAAACTCCCAGCATGAACAGGATGCCGATGTTCATGTCGGTGACAGCGTGCGTCGGGCCGAAGGGCACCACGATGAACACGCTGAAGGCGATCATCACCACCCACACCGGCGCCATCCAGAAGATGGGCTTGTCGGCTTCGGAGGGCATGATGTCTTCTTTCGTCAGCAGCTTGATGGCATCGGCGATGGGTTGCATCAGGCCGTGCGGGCCGACCCGCATCGGGCCCAGCCGCACCTGCATGTGCGCCAGCGCCTTGCGCTCGCCCCAGTTCATCACGATGACGATGCCGGAGACGCCCGCGAAAATCAGCAGGATGTAGACCAGCGCCCACAGCCAATTGCCCGCCTGGCCCGGCGTGAGGTTGGAATGCAGATAAGAGGTGACGTAATCCAGCATCAGCGGTCCACCTCGCCCAAAACGATGTCCAGCGTGCCGATGACGGCGACCACATCGGCGACCAGCGACCCGCGCACCATCTTGTCCAGCGCCTGCAGGTTGACGAACGAAGGCGGACGCACGCGCACTCGGTACGGTTGCGTCGAGCCGTCGCTCACCACAAAGTACCCGAGCTCGCCCTTGGGCGCCTCGATCGAAACATAGACTTCGCCGACCGGAGGCTTGATCACTTTCGGTACCTTAGCCATGATCGGGCCTTCGGGAATCGAGTTTACCGCCTGGTCAATGATGCGCAGCGATTGCCGCATCTCGGCAATGCGCACGATGTACCGGTCGTAGGTATCGCCGTTTTCACCGGTGGGAATTTCAAAATCAAATTTCTCGTACATGGAGTACGGCTGCGCCTTGCGCAGATCCCACTTCACGCCTCCGGCCCGCAGTACCGGCCCGGTAACGCCGAAGTCGATGCAGTCCTTGCCGCTCAGCACGCCGACGCCCTTGGTGCGCTCCACCCAGATGCGGTTGGTGGTCAGCAGCTCCTCGTACTCGCCGATCTTCGGCGTGACGAACTTCACGAAGTTGTTGACGTCCTGCTCGAACCCTTCGTAGGTCTCGTACAGCGTGCCCCCGATGCGGAAGGCATGCGTCGTCAGCCGGGCGCCGCAGTACTTCTCATAAATCTTCAGGATCTCTTCCCGATCACGGAAGGTGTAGAACAGCGGGGTCATGGCGCCGATGTCGAGCGCGTGCGTGCCCAGCCAGAGTTGGTGGCTCGCCATCCGGTTCAGCTCGGTGAGGATGACGCGGATGTAGGCGGCGCGCGGCGGCGCCTCGATGTTGAGCAACTTTTCCACCGCCAGGCAGTAGCCCAGCCCGTTGGAGACCGCGGCGACGTAGTCCATGCGGTCCACGTACGGGTTGAACATCGTGTAGGTGCGGTTCTCGGCGATCTTTTCTACCCCGCGGTGCAGGTAGCCGATCACGCACTCGGTGCCCAGCACCTTCTCGCCGTCCAGCTTCAAAATGACGCGCAACACGCCGTGCGTGGACGGGTGCTGCGGACCCATGTTGAGCACCAACTCGTTGGCATCGAGAAAGGTGTGGTCGGGGGCGGCGGTCTCTTCGTAAAAACCTGATTTGGTCGAATCCGTCATTGGCCGCTCTCAATACCCAGGTTGATCTTCACCCATTCCGTGTCCTGCTGCAGGATGGGGTAGTCCTTGCGCAAGGGGTGGCCCTTCCAGCCGTCGGGCAGCAGGATCCGCTTCAGGTCGGGATGCCCTTCGAAACCGATGCCGAACATATCGAACACTTCCCTCTCCAGCCAGTTCGACGTGGACCAGAGCGCCACCACGCTGGGGACGGAGGCGCCGTCCTTGAGCAGCGTCTTCACGCGAATGCGCTCGTTACGCGGGAAGGAATAAAGGATCCAGACGAGATCGAACTGCTCTTCGCGCTTGGGATAGTGCACGGCGGTGATGTCGACGCAATAGTCGAAGCCCTCGCCATCGCGCAGCAGTTGCAAGGCCTCGTAGACGATCGAGCCGTCCACCACCATGTAGTTCTGCCCCACGTACGTGCTGGCCTCGCGGATGCCGGAGCCGAACCGCGCCTGGAACTTGGCCACCATCTCCGATTCCCACGGCTGCGGGGTCGGCCCGGCGGGCTTGGCGGGTGCGGCAGCGGCCGGCTTGGCAGCGGGCGGCGCCGCCGCGGGTTTTTCTGCCGCCGGCTTAGTCTCCGGCGGCTTGGGCTGGTCCTTGGGGGTTGTCTCGTCGGCCATTGAATTCCTTGCTCGGTCCTCACCGCTACGGCTGCAATGGGTTGGTTCCCCTGCTTTTAACAATCGGGTGCCGGCCCCGCAACGTGCGATCACATCAAGTTGTGACCAAAATCACTTCCCGGCTGGACATCGCCGCCGCGCAAACCTCGCCCTGGACGCCAGGTCACTTGGAGAAACGGCGGAGGGCGGAGTGTCCAGCGGCGGCGCCTACACCCATTCCAGCGCGCCCTTTTTCCAGATCCACACGTACCCCACGATCAGGATGACCAGGAACACCAGCATCTCTACCAGTCCGAACAAGCCCAGCGCCCGGTATTGCACCGCCCATGGAAACAGGAAGATGGTCTCCACGTCGAAGACCACGAACAGGATGGCGACGATGTAAAACCGCACCGTGTAGCGGCCGCGGGCGTTGTCCACCGGGTCGATGCCGCACTCGTACGGCATCAGTTTGGCTTTTTCCGGATTGTTCGGCCGGACCAGCTTGCCGATCATGAGCGTCGCCGGGATCGCGACGGCGACGACGG
This sequence comes from Terriglobia bacterium, assembly GCA_020073185.1. Classification (NCBI taxonomy): domain Bacteria; kingdom Pseudomonadati; phylum Acidobacteriota; class Terriglobia; species Terriglobia bacterium. The sequence goes on along the minus strand of JAIQFT010000042.1, from coordinate 24,970 downwards.
CGACAAACAGGAAAATAGGGACGTAGTTTTGCGGCATAACTCCCTGGACCTACCTGGCGTACGGCTCTGGAAACACAACATACTACAGCCGTTCCCGCCGCCATACAAGGGAAGCGGGCCTTCGGTCACAGCACCTGGTGAGCTATGAACACACTCAATGTGCGCTTACGGCAGTCCGTCAAGTCGCGGCGTGATGCCGCCGGCCCGGATGGCCGCCTCCCATCCTTTATAATCGTTGTTTTCCACGTCACAGGTTGAACCGCCTTGGCACTCGACGAAAAAATCTACCAACTCCGCCTCGACAAACTGGCTCAGATCGAAGCTCTCGGCCAACCGGCGTATCCGCACAAGTTCGCCACCACGCACACGGTTCCGCAGATCGTCACCGATTACTCCGGCAAGACCTCCGAGGAACTCGAAGCCAATAAGGTCGAGATGCGCATCGCCGGGCGTCTGGTGGGCATTCGTCTGATGGGCAAGGCGGCTTTCGCGCACCTTCAGCAGGCCGGCCTGCGGCTGCAGATTTACGCCAAGAAGGACGCAGTCGGCGACAAGGGCTGGGAGCTGTTCAAGCTGCTCGATATCGGCGATCACATCGGCGTCCGCGGTTACCTGTTCCGCACCCGCACCGGCGAGCTCACGGTGCACGTGGACGAGAGCACCTTCCTCGCCAAGGACCTGCTCCCGCTGCCGGAAAAATGGCACGGGCTCACCGACGTCGAGACGCGTTACCGCCAGCGCTACGTGGACCTGGTGATGAACCCCGAAGTGCGCTCGGTCTTTGTGAAGCGCGCCAAGGTAGTGCAGGCACTGCGGCGATTCTTCGACGCGCGCAGCTTCGTCGAGGTGGAAACGCCGATGATGCACCCCGTCGCCGGTGGAGCGGTGGCGCGCCCGTTTATTACGCACCACAACACCCTCGACATCGATCTTTTTTTAAGAATCGCGCCCGAGCTGTACCTGAAGCGGCTGATCGTCGGCGGGCTGGAACGCGTGTACGAGATCAACCGCAACTTCCGCAACGAAGGCATCTCCACGCAGCACAACCCCGAGTTCACCATGCTCGAGTTCTACCAGGCCTACAGCGATTACCGCGACCTGATGGACCTGACCGAGGAGATGCTGCCCTTCGTGGCCCGCGAGGTGAACGGCGCGACCGTCAACACCTTCAACGGCCGCGAACTGGATTGGACCGCGTGGCAGCGGCTCTCCATGCGTGACGCGATCGTCAAGTACTGGCCCGCCGCCGCCGCGCCCGCGCCGCGGGTTGGCGACTTCTCCGATGCCGCCCAGCTCGAAGCGGCCGTTACTCGCCTCAACTCCGTTCGCGGCGAAGTGATTGGCGAGCGCCAGCGCCTCGACGGAGTCGGCCGCGAGGAAATCCAACGCGTCGAGTTCGACGGCGCCGACCTTGGCAAGACCACCGTCGCGCTGTTCGAAGCCGTCGCCGAAAAAATGCTCTTCCAGCCCACCATGATTTGCGACTTCCCCAAGTCCGTCTCACCGCTATCGAAGGATAAACGTGACGAACCCGGCTGGGTCGAGCGCTTCGAGGTTTTCGTCGGCGGCCTCGAAATCGGCAACGCCTTCAGCGAGCTGAACGATCCCGAGGAGCAACTGCGGCGCTTCCAGGACCAGGTGCGCGCCCGCGCCGCTGGTGACGAGGAAGCCATGGCCGAGGTGGACTACGACTACGTCCGCGCCCTTTCCTACGGCATGCCGCCCACCGCGGGCTACGGTTTGGGAATTGATCGTGTCACGATGTTGCTGACCGACTCGCGCTCCATCCGCGACGTCATCCTGTTTCCCCTGCTCCGCCCGGAAAAAACCGGCGCTACGGCGGAGCGAGCCACGGAACTGGAAGCCGGCGGCGAGAAAAAATAGCGTTTCTCGGCAAATACTTGCGTTCTGTTCCGTATCCGTTCGCGTCCGCCAACTTTCCGTTCGCTGCTGGCTGGTTCCGGTTCGCCTCCGGTTTTTGCACTGCGCATGTTCCTGCCTCACAGGTGCAGGTGAGCACGGTCACAGACCCTAGAGACATGTACGCGTTAACTCATTGTCTTACATGGCTATCAACATTGGTCTGGACATCGGCGCCGTCAGCCTCAAGTTGGCCGCCATCGGCGCCGCTGAAGACACCGGACGGCTCGCGCGCCTCACTGCGAGGAATCCCGGTGGATTCTTCCGCGCCGAGTTCCCCGCCACCGCCGCGCTGGCCGGGCGCCCGCTTGCGCTCTCGCGTTATCGCCGCATTCAGGGCAGCCCGATGCAGTCCACCTTTGACTTGCTGAAAGAGTTCTACGAGCACGTGCCCGAGGAAAGCGTCGAAGGCATTCGCGTCACCGGCTCAGGCAGCGAGCTGATCGCCAAAGTCCTCGGCATATATTTCGAAAACGAATTTCGCACCGTGGCCAAGGGCGTGCGCGAGTTTTATCCCGACGTGCGTACCGTCTTCGAAATGGGCGGCGAGACCTCGAAGTACGTCCGGCTCGAACCCACCGCGCAATCCAAGTATCTCGGTATCGTGGATTACCAGTCGAGCGGCGACTGCGCCGCCGGCACCGGCTCGTTCATTGACCAGCAGGCCTCGCGTCTGCTCTATACGGTGGAAGAGGTCGGGCCCGCGGCGTGCGGCGCTAGTTGCGCGGCGCGCATTGCCGGGCGCTGCTCGGTGTTCGCCAAGTCCGACATGATCCACGCCCAGCAGAAGGGCTACACCACCGAACAGATCCTGCGCGGCCTGTGCGACGCGGTGGCGCGCAATTTCAAATCGGCGATCGTCAAGGGCAAGCAGGTGGCGCCGCCGGTGGCATTCGTGGGCGGCGTCGCCCTCAACCAGGGCGTGCGTAACGCCATGCGCGACGCCTTCCAGCTCAGCGACGACGAGTTTATGGTTCCCGAGTACTACTGCTGGCTGGGCGCGCTGGGCGCGGCCATCTTCGAAACCGGCGAGACGCGCAAGCGCTCCTTCAAGCGCATTCACCAGCTCCGGCAGCACGCAGGGAAACAGAGCTTCGCCTGTTCCGAACCGCTGTCCATGGAGGGTGTGCTGCTGCTGCGCGACCGCGTCGCGGACGTTACTGTGCCCGACAAAGGCAAGATTGACGCCTACCTCGGCATTGACATCGGCTCGGTCAGCACCAACCTGGTCGCGATCGATACGCACGGCAATCTGCTGCACGAAATCTATCTGCGCACGCAGGGCCGTCCCATCGAGGTCGTGGACAAGGGGCTGGAGGAGATCGAGCAGGTGCTGGGCGACCGGTTGAACATCCTCGGCGTTGGCACCACCGGCTCCGGGCGCGAACTGATCGGCGAACTGGTCGGAGCCGACACCGTCAACGACGAAATCACCGCCCACAAAACCGGCGCCATGCACGTCTCCGAGCGGCTCGGCATGGAGCGCGTGGACACCATCTTCGAAATCGGCGGCCAGGATTCCAAGTTCATCCGCATTGACGACGGCGTCGTCGTAGATTTCACCATGAACGAAGCCTGCGCCGCCGGCACGGGATCGTTTCTGGAAGAGCAAGCGGAGAAGCTCGGCATCTCCATTAAGGACGAGTTCGCGAGCCTGGCGCTGGCTTCCACCAAGCCGGCGCGCCTGGGCGAGCGCTGCACCGTCTTCATGGAGCGCGACGTCTCCAGCCTGCTGATGAAGGGCGCCGAGGTCGGCGATCTGGCCGCCGGCCTGGCGTACTCGGTCGCGCTGAATTATCTGAACCGCGTCGTGCGCGGGCGCAAGATCGGCGACGCCATTTTTTTTCAGGGCGGCACTGCCTACAACGACTCCGTCGCCGCCGCGTTTTCGCAGATCCTCGGCAAGCGCATCATCGTGCCGCCGCACAATGGCGTGATCGGCGCCATCGGCATGGCCCTGATCGCGCAGGAGGTCATGCAGCAGCGCGGGCGCCCGGCCAGCAAGTTCCGCGGCTACCATCTCGACCGGGTCGACTACAAAACGCGCGAGTTCGTCTGCAAGGCGTGCTCCAATTTCTGCGACATCAAGGAATTCAATATCGAGGGCGAGCGCACCTACTGGGGCGACAAGTGCTCCGACAAGTTCCGCAAGCGCGCCCGCACCGACCGCAAGCCGGTGGTCGATGACCTGATTGAATATCGCGACAAGATTCTGGAGCAGGTGCTGAAGCCGCCGGCGGGGAACCGCAAAAAAGTCGGCATCCCGCGCACCATGTTTTTCTACGACCGCTTCCCCTTCTGGTGCGCGTACATCCAGGAGCTCGGTTTTGAGGTGGTGGTCTCGCCGCGCACCGACCCGGTCATCGCCACCAGCGGCGACGAACTGGCGGTCGCGCAGCCCTGCTTCCCCGTCAAGGTCGCGCACGGGCACGTGCACAAGCTGCTCGACAGCGGCGTGGATTACGTCTTGCTCCCCAACACGCTGAACGAATATTCCGAGCAGCGGGCGGAAGAATCGCATCTCTGCCCGTGGAACCAGACGCTGCCCTTCGTGGTGCGCGCCATCCCGCAAATGGAGGCCGCGCGCGAAAAGTTCCTGGTGCCGACCGTCAACTTCCGTTACGGGCGCAAGCACGTCGAGAAGGAACTGGCGGAATTCGCCAAGACACTCGCCATCTCGCGCCGTATGAGCGACCGCGCCGTCACCGCCGCCTACGCCGCCCAGGGCGCGTTCACCGATCAAATTCTGGAAGCCGGCGCGCACGCTCTCGACGCCCTGGAACGCACCGGCGAACCGGCGCTGGTTCTGGTCGGCCGCTCCTACAACCTCTACGACCGCAGCATCAATTGCGACATTCCGCGCAAGCTGCGCGTGCAGTACGGCGCCAACGTCATTCCCATGGATTTTCTCGCGCTGGAGAAGGAAGACATCCGCGAGGTCAATCCCAACATGTATTGGAATTCCGGGCGCCGGATCCTGGCCGCGGCGCGCATCACCCGCCGCCGCCGCAACCTGCACCTGGTGTACATCTCGAATTTCAAGTGTGGTCCCGATTCCTACATCAAGTCGTTCATGAACGAGGCCGCCGGAAAACCGGGCCTGATGCTCCAGTTCGACGGGCACTCCAACGATGCCGGCTTCATCACGCGTTGCGAAGCCTATCTCGACAGCAAAGGATTTCTGAGATGCTCCGCCACCGCCACGTAACGCGCAAGATCGGCGCCGGTCATCTGTTGGCCGGAAAGACGGTTTACATTCCCGCCATGGCGCAGGGCAGCGTGGAGGCGTTCGCGAGCGTGTTCCGCTGGCTCGGCATTGACGCCTATCCGACGCCGGCTTCCAACGATCGCACGCGCGAGTTGGGCGCCAAGCACACCGCCGGCGACGAGTGTTACCCGGCGAAAGTCACGATCGGCGACTTCCTGCGTATCACCGAGCAGCCCGGCTTCGATCCCCGCCAGACCGTGTTCTTCATGGCCACCGCCGACGGCCCTTGCCGCTTCGGCCAGTACGCGCCCTTCCTGCGCAAGCTGCTCGATGAGGCCGGCTACCCCGGCCTGCAGGTCTTCTCACCCACCAGCAAGAACGGGTACGAAGACATCGGCGAAGTTGCCGGGCCATTCCTGCGCACCTCGTGGCGCGCCTTGGTGACCGCCGACCTGCTGCGCAAGGCGCTGCTCAAGACGCGTCCCTACGAAAGCAACGCCGGCGACGCCGACCGCGCGTATGACGAGTCCCTCGCCGACCTCTGCACAACGATTGAAAACAGTTGTGCCGACACCAAGTGCCAGCTCAAGCAGATTGTGGGTGCGATGGAGCGTGCCCGCGAGCGCTTCCGCCGCGTTTCCGCCCGCTACGATCGCGACCTGCCGCTGATCGGCGTCGTCGGCGAAATTTTCTGCCGCCTCAACAACTTTAGCAACGACGACCTGGTCCGCAAGCTTGAAGGCTATGAAGCCGAGGCCTGGATCAGCGACATCATGGAGTGGATCGCCTACACCAACTCCGAGCAGGCGCGCCGCCTCAAGCTGTGCGGGCGCTCCTGGTCGTTCGAGATGGGCAAGACGCTGCTGCGCGACCACATCCAGCTCGGCGACGAGCACGCCCTCGCCGCGCCCTTCCACGACGACGCCATCGGCTACGAAGAACCGCCCATCGAGGAAGTTCTCCGCCTCGCCGAGCCCTACCTCCCGGTCTCCGGCGTCATGGGCGAAATGGTGCTCAGCGTCGGCAAGGCCGCGTACCTGGCGAAACACGGCGCCGATGGCATCATTGATATCAGCCCCTTCACCTGCATGAACGGTATCGTCAGCGAAGCCATCTACCCGAAGCTCAGCAAGGACTACGGCGGGATTCCCATTCGCAACTTCTACTTCGACGGCACCCAGTCCGATCTCGACCGCGACCTCGGTATCTACATGGAGCTGGCGCGTTCTTATCGCGAGAAGAAAAAGTGGGCGCGCCGCTACCCCGCCTACTTCGGCGCCGCCGCCGCTGACTAGCTCCATTCGATGGTCATCGCCTTGGCAATTGTGACTCCTCCAAAGCCGCCGGCTTTGCGGTCAACACTCGCGTCGGAAGCGGATGAATAATCTCGCCCGATACTGCGGACATCAGCAAGGTAATGCTGGGGAAGCAGCGGTGGGAAGATGGTGAGCGCGGCAGGATTCGAACCTGCGACCCATGCCTTAAAAGGGCATTGCTCTACCAGCTGAGCTACGCGCCCACTGCGGACTCTACTTCTTGAAACCCAATCACTAATTTATCACGGCCGTCTAACCCGACGCCGGACTCCCAGGCTGTCAGGCGCTCTCGCCGCCGGCGTTGCGATTCTTCAGATACCGCTTTGGTGCGCCGGGAACGATGCTGAGAAGAGTCTCGTAGAATAAGCGTGCTTGCCTGTTCCGGCTGAATTCGAACGCCTGCGGGTGGTTCTGGTGGCCACGCGTAACCCGCTCAACCTGGGTGCGGCCGCGCGCGCCATGAGCAACTTCGGCTTTTCCCGCTTGCGAGTGGTAAACCCTTATGGAGCAGCATTTCGGGAGGCGCGCTCCGCCGTTGGCGCCGAGGAACTGCTCGCCCACGCGGAGGAGCATAAGAGCGTGGCTGAAGCCGTGGCCGACTGTGCGCTGGTGATCGGAACCACGGCGGCTCGTCACCGCGAACTGCAGCACCCGCTGAGGCGGCTGACAAACGGCGCGCGCGTCATTCGCAAGCAGCTCGGGTCAGACCGCGTCGCCCTGCTATTCGGTTCGGAGAAGCGAGGCCTCTCGAACGAGGACCTCAGCCACTGCCACTGGCTGTTGCGCATCCCCACTCGCGAAGAGCATATGTCGATGAACCTGGGGCAGGCGGTCGCGGTCTGCCTGTACGAGCTTGTGCGCGACACCAGGGCTGAGCCGGAACGGGAGAAATCGCAACTCGCCACGGCGGGCGAGGTGCAGCGGATTACCACGAACCTGCTCGACGCACTGCGCGCCAGCGGCTACCTGAATCCAGGCTCTGCAGCTGCCGCCGAGGAGAAGGTCCGCCGGCTGGTCCGTCGCCTCAACGTGCGAGCGGGCGACGCCGAGGTGTGGCTCGGCATGCTGCGACAGATCTTGTGGAAGCTACGTTCGGAACGGTGACACGGGTGGGCCTCGACCAATCTGCTCTTGGGAGATCCCGCGTGCGGAGAATGGGGGCAGGTCAATGCCACAAGCACAAGGGCCGGTTCAGCCATCGTAGTTTCCGGTTAGCCCCACGGCCGGGTGACCGCCGATGTCAGAGGATTGTGAGCCTGCGTCGTAAAGCACGCAATACAAAGCGTATACGATCCGGCCAAGGCAATCGGCCCAAGTTTGTGCGCACCACGCCGCGTGTGAAGTAGGTTTTCTGGGAATAGTCGATTGCGACCTCGACGACGACAGGAAGACCGGAGCCAGTCACGATGAGTGCGTGTTTGAGAATCGCCTCCACATCTCCGTTGCGCTGCAATGCGAGGTACGCTACGCCAACACCCTTGCAAATGGAGGCCAAGTCATAGTCAGGAAGCTCACTACAGGACTTCTGTCCAAGAGCGATTTGCTGAAACTGCGCAATCTGGGCCAATTCGCGGTCGCGCAAGACCAACACCATTACTGGCAGATTTAGCTGGCGCGCGGTGAGCAGTTCCAAGCCTGTCATCAAGAACGCACCATCGCCCGCCAGAGCAATCACTTGGCGATCAGGACAGGCGAGCGCAGCTCCGAGCGCACCGGGCACTGCATAACCCATGCACGAATAGTCAACCGGGGCCAGAAACGAATGCGGATGTGGCAGCCGTAAGCACTCCATGGCCAGGAACGTCCCGTTACCGCTATCGGTGGTATAGACCGCGTCGTCCCCGACCAGCTCTTGAACTGTTGCCAAAAGGTGAGGTGGGTACACTCCTTCGGAATTATCCGGCGTTGCCCAACCTTGCCTGACCTCTTCGTGGCCGGAACGGATGTCGCGCCGCAATGATTCGTCAATAGGGCGTGACGTCAGATGAGGAAGCAGGGCGGCAACAAAACTTGCCGCATCCGATACTACGGGCAAGTCGGCAGGGTAGTTCTTTCCCAGGACCGAAGGATCGACATCCACGTGAATCAGTTTGCCGGGTGGCGTCATGCCATAGCTTCCCGTGCCAACCTCCGAGAAGCGGCAACCAATGGCCAAAGTAAGATCGCAAGACGCTGCGATCTTGCGCACGAACGAAGGTGCGGCGGCACCAAAGCCACACCACAACCAAAGATCATGGGCTTCGTTGAAAACGCCTTTGCCCGAGATGGTTGTGGCGACCGGAGCATTCAGTCGCTCGGCCAGAGTCAGGAGGTCGGCACCGGCTTGAACGGCTCCGCGTCCGAGGTAGAGCAGAGGGCGGCGACTGGCATCGAGCCATTGGCGAGCCCGCTCGAGCTGTTCTCCTGGGGCCGCCGGCGGTGCCGGAGGTGATTCGAGTGCCTGCAGGTCAGGGTCATGGCGGAAGAAGTAGTGCTCGGCGGGAATCTCGACCAACACAGGGCCTGACGGGGCACTTCGCGCGATTTGACAAGCGCGGCGGACGGCCGCGTAGATTTCCGATCCATGCTTCGCGCGGAACTGGGCCTTGGTCACGGGTCGGGCGATGGCGAGTTGGTCAACGTCGTGGAGCTGGAACGCCCTTCCCGTATCGCGCCGAATCCCACAAGCGAGCACCAACATGGGGACTCCGTCGAGATAAGCTTCGGCGATCCCAGAGAGCGCGTGTGTCAGTCCTGCTCCGGGAACTAGGTTCACTGCAGCAAGTTGCCCGGAAGCGCGCGCTACTCCATCGGCCATGAAAGAAGCGCTCTGTTCATCGGTAACCAGGACTGGGCGCACGCACCTGGAACGGGCGAGTGAATCGTAGAGCTCAATGTTGTGTGTGCCCGGAATGCCGAAAGTGAATCCGACACCTTCATCTTCCAGCGCACGCACGACGATGTCACCGCCAGTCACTTTGCTCATAGCTGGGCAGTCAGATCCTTGCGGATGGTCTCCGCCACACGGTCCGCGAGAGCCATAATGGTCAGGTAAGGATTGATCTCCAGCGAATTCGGAAACAGGCTCGAATCGGCCACATATAGCCACGGAACTCCGTGCACCCGGCCATAAGAATCGGTCACCGAATTCTCGGGACCGCTCCCCATCGCGCACCCCCCCTGCAAGTGCGCGGCAGAGATCGAAAGCTTCCCGGGCTTGAACTCCGGGTTTTCCGCAATCTGGTCAAGACATTCTGCGTCCGCGCGTTCAATCGTCGGAGAGCGTGAAACCGGCACATGCGCCCGAACGGCCCCGGCCGCGAAAAAGATCTTCGCCGACGTAATCGCGCCATGCACAAGGCCGTGAATCACCCCCGGTGTGAAGCGGTAGTGAACCACCGGGCGCCCATCACCATCTACCGTCACGCGATTGTGGTCATCCACGTCGTCACACGCCAGCACCAAAATCATCTGCAGCCGCGGAAAGGCGCGCATAAATCGACTGTGTTCCTCACCGAACCCAACGATCGCCTTGGCCGTGGTAAACGGGAAGTACATGCAGGTTTCGAGAAGGAAGTGATTGCTCTGCGCGAACTCGTCTAGGTAGAAACTCTTGGGGTGACCGACAAAGTTCGTGATCGGCTGGCGGTGTTCGGCTACCATGATCAATGCGGGATGACAGGTGAACCCGTATCCCAATCGCGGCAGGCTTCGGCCAAATCCAGACCTCAGCAGCAGTGCCGGAGAATTCACCGCACCCGCACAAACCACCACCAGTTTGGCGTCAATCTGATGCTCGCCCGGTTCCCACGCTGACGCTTCGCCTTTTCCGTCTTTCGGCTTCTCACTGACGCGCGCGAAGACCTTTTTGTCTTCGATCCGCAGTACGTCACAGCGCGTTACAACCTCCACGCCGTTGCGCTCGGCCTGCGGCAACTGCACGCGATGTGTCCCCTGTTTCGCCTGGTTCGGACAGCCAAGGTTGCAAAGGCTCGATCCCCGGCATCCTTTCAGATTCACCGGAAACTGCCGAACGCGATAGTGGAGCCGCTGGCATCCCTCGACGAACAGCCGGTTGTTCTCATTGAGAAGCGCCTCATCCAGCAGGTGGACGTTGTTTTCCGCCATGTACTTTCGTGCGCGTTGCTCAACGTCGGCGAACGTCAGTCCCGGCACGCTCCATCGCTGAAGGACTCGTTCTGGCGGAAGCAGCGATGTACCCGTATATACGACGGTTGAGCCCCCATACGCGCTTCCCAAGGCCAATGTCATCGTCTGCTCGGCTGTCAGGAACCCTCCGCCGTCCTCGTACAGGGCCTTCGCCATCTCCACTTCGCGCCCCGTGCATTCGTCATCGCGCAGTTTCGGGCCCTTCTCGAGGACTGCGATACGCACGCCATCGCGGCATAACGACGACAGTTCCTGGGCTGCCGTTCCGCCGCCTGCACCGGAGCCGATGATTACGATGTCATAGCTGCGGCGCTTCATCGCACCGCCTCCCAACCGCGTGGATCGACAGCATAGCCGATGGCGTGTGCCGCTTCAGGTCGTCCGTAATATCCCAGAAATGCGAGTGTACGCAGTCCCCAGAATCCGCAGCGGATACGTTTTAGAGGGTGATCCTGGAAGTAACGGAGGACGCGGCCGCGTTGCTCATCCCCCAACGCGGAAAAAGTGCGGCCATAGCGCACGACCGGCAGCCACTCGATCATACGCAGGAAGAGTTGAAGCTGTCCCCGCAAAGCTGGCGGTCGAATCTTGAGTGCGTCTTCCACCAGTTCTTCCAGCGCAAGCCAGTTGGGCTCGTCCAGTTGCTTCGCATCGGGCACAACTGTCACAACAACTGCCCGAAATACCGCGCGCACAGGGGCCAGCACCGAACGCGACGGTTTATTCGCATTTGCGCCTCGCATGCTCTCCTCGCTGTGCTGGGAGTGTAATCGAGACCGCAGGTAGACAGAAGACTCACCTGACCGGCGGCCTTGAGCACCGCGGATTTAGAATGGTCGAGGTCGCGGAGGTCGGCAGTGGTGGCGTTCGCCAAACAGTCATGCGCACGCGGCTGCGCGCAGCAGTTTGCTTACCCCGCGAAAATGGCTGATCCTTTGTTTTCAGCGGACTAGGCGGTAATCAAAATTTAATGGAGAAGCAAGCCGGCGTCTATTTACTTCTTGCCTGCCGGGCAGAGAGAATCTCCGCCGTGGAACACCGCGTCGAGTGCTTTTTCCGGGAGCGATTCCATGGTGAGCCGGCAGGCTAGAAAAGCTGCAGTGTTGACGTTGGCCCTACTGCTCGCAGCGGGCAGCACAATCGCCGTATGGGCGCAACGGACCAGCGGAAGCGAAGCGGGTGAACTCGTTGGCCGGCCGGAGATGTCGCGGGCGTGGCCGCCGCCGGAGGTAGACGAGGATAGTCTCCCGGTCGCGGCAGACGTTCAATGCTCCCTGCCGGATGTACTGCAGGCGGTCAGCAATCACGTTAAGGAGCTCATCGCCAACCTGCGCGAGTTCGATGCGACCGAGCGGCTCGAACACCAGGAATTAGAAAGGAATGGACGCTGGGGTAAGCCCGAAGCCAGAACGTACAAATACCAGGTGGACCTGTACGAGGGCCCTGGTGGGCTGGTGATGGACGAGTTCCGGAGCAGCAACCGGCCGACGCAAGGGCACCCGGCGGAATTGCAAGACCGGGGCCTGCCGGCGCTCGCGCTGGTGTTTCACCAGGAATTCCTTGACGCCTACGCGATGAAATGCGAGGGGCTGGCACAGTGGAACGGGCAAGCTGCATGGCAAGTACGTTTCGAACAGCGGCCGGACCGGACGTCGCGGCTGCGAGCTTACGTCGTCGGGCACAGCGTGTTTCCCGTGCACTTGAAGGGGCGCGCTTGGATCTCGGCTGACAAGCACCAGGTGCTGCGCTTGGAGACCGATCTCCTGACGGTATTGCCGCAGATCCGACTATTCCGGGAACACATCGCGGTGGAATATCAGGCGGTGCGCTTCGAAAAACGCAACGTGGAGCTGTGGCTGCCTGGCAGCGCCGAAATCTACATGGATTTCCGCGGGCACCGCTACCGCCGCCGCCACACCTTCAGCGACTTCCTGCTGTTCTCGGTGGATGTGCATGAGCAGGTGACCGCACCGAAGCAGCATTGATTCTACGGCTCTGCGATCCCGCTCAGCACCTCAAAGAACTCGGGGTAGGAAATGCGCGCCGCGTCCGCGCCATTGATCACGGTCTCGCCCTCGGCGCGTAATGCCGCAACCGCGAACGCCATGGCGATGCGATGGTCGCCACGCGCGTCAATCTCGGCGCCATGCAGCTTCTGCCCGCCCGGCACCAACAGCCCGTCTTCGCGCTCTTCCACGCGAGCTCCCATCGCGCGCAGGTTCGCCGCCACAGCCGCTATGCGGTCCGTTTCTTTGACCCGCAACTCGCGCGCGTCGCGGATCTCGATGCCCGTATCGGTGTAAGGTCCGATCGCCGCCAGCACCGGCAGTTCGTCGATCAAGGTTGGAATCTCAGCCCCGCTGAGCACGGTTCCATGCAGTGGCCCGCCCATCACTCGAATTGTTCCCACCAGCTCGCCGTTCCGGTCTTCGGCATCCAGCAGCATGGTCCGCAGGCCCACAAGGTTCAACTCGTCGACGATCGCGGCGCGCGTTGGGTTCAACAGCACGCGCTCAATGATCAGGTCCGACTCCGGAAACAGCGCCGCCGCGCACAGGAAGAACGCGGCCGACGATATATCGCCCGGCACCTCCGCCTCGATCGCCGCCAGCCGCTGGCCGCCGCGGATGCCGGCGCGATTTCCCGCCCGCTGCACCTTCCCACCGAACGCCTCCAGCGCCAGCTCGGTGTGATCGCGCGTCGCCAACGGCTCTTCAACCCAGGTCTCGCCCTCGGCGAACAGTCCGGCCAACAGCACGGCGGACTTTACCTGCGCGCTGGCCACCGGCGTCTTGTATTCAATCGCCTGCAGGTGTCCGCCGCGAATACGCAACGGCGCACAGCCATCGCGCGATTCGATGCGCGCGCCCATGGCCGTCAGCGGCTCGATCACGCGCCGCATCGGCCGCCGCGAGAGCGATTCATCGCCCACCATCTCCGCCGCGAACTCCTGCCCCGCCAGGATTCCGGCGAGCATGCGCATAGTCGAACCGGAGTTTCCGCAGTCCAGCGCCTGCGCCGGCCCGCGCAGCGCGCCGCCGCTGATCTCAATGCTACCGTCCGCGCTCCGCTCCACCCCTGCTCCCAGCGCCGCCATGCAGGCCAGCGTGCTGGCGCAATCGGCGCCGCTGGAAAAATTTCTCAGCCGCGTGCCTCCCTCGGCGATCGCGCCCAGCATGGCGTAGCGGTGCGAGATGGACTTGTCACCGGGCATGGCTACGCTGCCGCGGATATTGCGCGCCGGACCGACAACGACCTGGTTTTCGTTTTGCATCGTGCTGCGACTCACGCCCGAGCTGGCGCGGACGAACTCGGCTCTCCTCGTGGGTTTCAGGCGCGCGCAGCGGTGGATTCCGCCGCACTCATGCCATCAGGACTTCATCCTGGAGGTTTCCTGCAGCACGCTCGCCGGCACTTCCTTCAGCGCCACGCTGAACTCGAACCTCGGCGTCTCCACGCCGCGTCCCCAGCGGTTCACTTCCCAGTGCGCGCGCAGGAACTTGACGTCCACCGGTTGCGTCAGGTCGAGCAGCAGCGGATGCTGCCCGCGATAGAATTTTTGCGGAAACGCCGCCAGCGCTTTCGCGCTCCAGGTGGTTCCGTCGGCCGAGCCGAACACGCTCACATCCAGCGACTCCTGCTCGATCACGTTGATAATGTTGAGCGTCAGCAGAAATACACGGCTCTGCGCGCCGCTGATGTCCAGGCTCGCGCCGTCGCCTTTGGCGGTAATCGTAGTTTTTTCGGGTACCAGGAAGGCATCAACCATGATGCCGGAATTCTAACATTGCGGAATTGCCGAACTGCAGAATTGGGGAATTGGTAATCGGTCAGTGCGAATCTCAGGGGTGATTCATGCTCTAACACCCGCTCCTCGGGTCCATTGGAGCGCTGTTCGCCCACTCGCTTGGCAAAATAGGCGAAACGCGGAACCAGAAGTGGCAGAGGATAAGGTAATGATCGTGCGGCTCGTCGAGGTTTTCAATTCTGCAGTTCGGCAATTCCGCAATTCTGCGGTTGGGTAGTTCCGCACTTCCGCAATCTACTTCGAAGCCGAATCCAGAAATTGCCGGATGATCCTCGCTGCCCCCTCGTGCTGCTCGAAGACCGCGTAATGGCCGGCGCGCGGAATCACCTGCAGCGTGCTGCCCGCGATATGGTGCTGCATCACCTCCGCCTCTCCGACTCCCGTGAGCGCGTCCTCGTCTCCCGTGATCAGCAGCGTTGGCACATCAATGGTGGCCAGCGTCGGCGCCGAATCCGGACGCTCCGCCATCCCGCGTTGCACCGCCGCTACCCCCGCCGGCGTCATTTTCATCATCATCGTGCGCGCTCTCTCCGCCAAATCCGGCCGCGTGGTGCGCGTGGTCTCCCCCAGCAGCTTCGGGATCATGGTATCCACGAACGGCTCCACTCCGCGTTTCTCCACATCCTCCGCCGAGCGCAGCCGGTTCGCGCGCGCCTCTTCGTTGTCCGCGCCTGCTTTGCTGTTACACAGGATCAGCGCCGATACGCGCTCCCGCAGGCGCCGCCAGAACTCAAACAGGACGTACCCGCCGATCGACTCTCCCGCAAACACCGCCTTGCGGACCCCGTTGTCATCGATCACGCGCGCGATGTCCGCCGCGTGCTTCTGCATCGTCGCCGGCCCTTCTCCCACTCCCGACTCACCGTGTCCGCGCAGGTCGGGCAGGATTACGCGGTAGCGTGTCGCCAACAGCTCCGCCACCGGCATCCACACTCCTCGATGGGCGGGAAACGGGTGCAGCAGGACCACGTCCGGCCCGCCGCCCATCACCTCATAGAAGATTTCTGTATCGGAGCTTCGTACCCGCATGGATGTGGCACACGCGCCCTCGCCTGTGCAGCATAACAGGATTTCTAGACTGAGGCCGCGGCGCCTCGCCGGGGCTGCACTTCAAATTGCGGAATTGACGTCGCGGGGGACACCCTCGGCCACCGCGTGCAGATTCCGAACCAAGGAGATGTTCTTCAACTCTGCTGCGTCGAAACCGTTGTCCCAGCAGGCACGATGGCCACATACTCTGGCGCTTCCGGCACGACGATCCACGCCACGATATAACCGATCACCCAGAATGGCAGCATCAGGATTCCCGCCACCAGCCAGACCAGCCGGATCAGGGTCACGTCGAGGTCGAAGTATTCCGCGAGCCCGGCGCACACCCCGGCGAGCTTGCGCCCCTGCCGAGGCCGCACCAGCTTCCGCCGCGCCACCACCGCGGCCACGCGCTTGCCGCAGTACGCGCAAACGTTGGCATCGTCCTGGATCACTTTGCCGCAGTAATTGCAGTACATGTTCGCCCCCAGCAAGATTCCTACGAGATAGGATACGTCGCTGCCGGTGAAAAGGTTCCCGCCTGAAGCCCGCAACCCGAAGCCTGAAACCTATTCATGTTCCCGCCTGACGCCTGGAGCCTGAGACCTGTTTATTCATTCCGATACGGCTGCTTGATGTACTTCTTCGCCACTCCCGCTCGCTCCGACTTCCCTTCCGCCGCGATCACCGCCTGATACCGCTGTACTGCCTGCTCGCGATTGTGCGCCGCGTCGTACATCTCTCCTGCCGCCAGGTTTGCCCGCTGCCGCAGATCGGGATCCGCCGCCGTGTACTGTTGCACGGTATCGTACGCCTCGGCCGCGCCGCGGAAATCGTGTTGCCCGCGTAGCGCCTCGCCCAACCCGTAGTACGCCATCTCCATGCGCGACTCCGCAAACATGCCGGCCTTGCTGTCTTCCAGCAGCTTGCGAAACGCGGCGATGGCCTCCGGCCCATGCCCCGCGGCATTCATCAGGTTGGCGTTCTCCAGCCGAAACAGGAAATTCCGCGGGAAGTCCGCTTCCAGCCCGCCCACCAGCTTCAGCGCCTCCGCATATCGCTGCTCCCGCCGCAGAAATAGCGACAGCGCGATCTTGGAATCCACCGACGTCTCTCCCCCGCCCTGCCCTGCCGCATCCAGGTATTCGATTCCCTTGCTCTTGCTGCCGCTCAGCCCCGCCACCGAGGCCGCCACCTTGATCGCGAAGTTGACGCTCCCCATCACGTAATTATGGATCCCCACCACCATCTTCGCGTCCGCGTAGCTGGGATCCAACTCCAGGACGCGCTCGTGATCCCGGCGCGCACCCACCGCGTTCCGCAGCGCCGAGAACCACGCCTTCTCCACCAGTCCGATGTAGAGGGCGCGCGTCGCGCGTGTCACCCCGCGGGCATAGAGCGCGTCCACGTCGTTGGGATTCGCCTTCAGACGCGCCTCTTCCAGTTGGAATGCGCGGTTGATCAGCCCCTTGATCTGCTCCTGCATCTTAGGATCAACGGGAAACTGTTTGCTGGTCAAGAAACTGTTCTTGGAGTACAGCTCGGTATCCAGCGCCCCAATCCGATACAGCTCGCGGAACAGCACGCCCGACAGCAGGTGATTGGTGGCAAACGGATCGTCGGGATGGGCCTTCAGTGCCAGCTCGAACTCCTTCACCGCCTGGTCGTATTCCAGGTTGTAGAGGTGCTCGAAGCCGCTGCGCGTGTTGACGTCGTTGGGCCGGAACTTGAGTTTGGAAATTCCCGCCGGTGCGCTTCCTGCCGCCGCCGCAACCGACGTAGCTAGCAGACCAATAACAACGTAGAGCATCGTGCCGCGGATATTGCCAGGAGGATGCGCGCGCCGATCGGTTCTCATAGCGGGGGTCTTTGCGCAGTTTACCTGATGGGCGTTCCCCGCCAAAGCAAGTCCGATATCTGCTGTCGCAACTCACAACTCTGTTTCTGCCGCCTAGCTGCCAGCTTCCAGGCCCGCGAAATCTCGCCCCCGTGCGACGACTCATAACCCACAGCTTGGTACTCCCTCCCGCTTCCGGGTAATTTCTCCCCATTAATCCTCTTGCTGCGCATCCGACTTGGCTCATAACTCATTGATAACTATGACGCACCCGCGGCCCCACTTTGGCGCGTCACCTGCCCCTCATTCCACGGGGAGATGGAGGATGTCATGCCGGAAGCAGCGCACAACGTTCAGAAGGAGTACTGGCGGCCACCGGGCCAGCCGCCGCACGCGATGGAAGTCGCAACCGGCCAGCTTATCTGCTCGCAATGCGGCACCGAGTTCGTGGTCGGCGCCCGGTTTTGCCATGTTTGCGGTTCCGAACGCGGGTCTTTGATCGGTGCCGGCAGCCGCTGGGTGCAATGGCTTGATTTTACCCGCATCCGCGAAGGCCTCGGGTTCTCCATCGGCGCCCTGATCGCCTTCGTCGCCGGGATGGGATGCATCATCGCCGCCATTGCTACCGGCTTCATCTATTCCGCCGCCACCGTCCTAGACTGGCAGGCGATCCAGATCTGGCGTATGGAATGGCTGCTTGCCGCCGCTGCCGCGCTCCTTGCCGCTATCCTGCTCAAGAAGCCCGGCGCCCGCTGACCGGATTTCCACTCCCCACACGATGGGCACGGCCGACCGTGCCCTTATTTCGTGTCCAACGTCCTTTGATGGCTAGTGAGGCGCTGGAATCGCGTGCCCCAAGCCCGCCCGAAAGTAAATCCAAAGTAACCTGTTTCATTTTGATACTCCGCAAAAACGCCCTCAAAACCGGACAACTCCTCCCTTTTTCCCGCCTTCTAAGTAATAGACGGCAGGGGGGATCGGGATAGTTACCCTCCCCCAGGATCCATCCTGCCGCCCGGGCCGAAACGCCACTTTGTCCGGAAAGTCAACCCCAGAATCTCCGCGCCCGGTTGACTTTTCCCCCGTGTTTGCTAGCCTTGACAGACCCGTATCTCGGGGGAGGGACGACTTATAGAAAACGCGAGGTGTTAATGCGACGAGTACTGACCAACATTCTGGTGATCTTGGTTTCGGTCACCGGCCTGGAGGCGGCACCCCGAACGAACACGCGCCCAGATCAGAAAAAAGTAGATAAGAGCATCGATAAGACGAACGCCGCATCCAGACCACGGCCGAAGCCGCACAAGCCCTACCAGATAGGCACCGCCTCCTGGTATGGGCGTCACTTCCACGGCAAGCCCACGGCCAGTGGAGAGCCCTTTAACATGTACCAGTTCACCGCCGCCCATCGGCGCTTGCCCTTGGGCACCCTGGTCCGGGTCACCAACCTGGACAACGGTGAATCGGTAGTCGTGCGGGTCAACGACCGCGGTCCCATGCCCAGGGCCCGGATCATTGACCTATCCTACGGCGCAGCCCGAATGATCGGCCTCAGTGGGCCGGGGCTGGAGCCCGTTCGCTTGGATATTGTCGAACCCGCCGCGGAAATCGCCCAATCCGAGGCTTTTTTGCCTTAAACTGGCCGCATGTCCGACATCCGAGAGCGCCTGATCGTCGCCCTTGACGTTCCCAATGCCCCCGAGGCACGCAACATCGTGGCGATGGTCGGTGACTCGGCCCAGATTTTTAAGGTCGGCAAGCAGCTTTTCACGGCCGAAGGTCCGCAGGTCGTTCGCGACCTCGTCGCCTTCGGCCGTGATGTCTTTCTCGACCTCAAATTCCACGACATCCCCAACACCGTCGCCGCCGCCGTCCGGCAGGCCGCCCAGCTTCGCGTCCGCATGTTGACCGTCCACGCCTCCGGCGGCCTCCGCATGTTGAAAGCCGCCGTCGAAGCCGCCCGGTCCGGGGTGGCAACGGATTCCAGTGCTCCCACAGACTCGCCGTCCAATTCCGCAGTTGCGCGATTCCGGGCAATTCCCCGTCCCCTGATCCTGGCCGTCACCGTCCTTACCAGCCTCAACGACGAAGATCTCGTGGAAATTGGCGTCTCCGGACGCGTCCTCGACCAGGCCCTCCGTCTCGCCGACCTGGCCCGCAGGGCCGGCTGCGACGGTGTCGTGACCTCCGCCCGCGAAGTCCGCGAACTCCGCCGCGAGCTTGGCCCCGGCTTCATCATCGTCACTCCAGGCATCCGTCCCGCCGGAACCGCTCAGCGGAAAGATGATCAGGAACGCGCCGCTACACCCGCCGAAGCCATCGCCGCCGGCGCCACCCATATTGTCGTAGGACGACCCATCACCGCCGCCTCCGACCCCGCCGCCGCTGCCCGCCGCATCCTCGCCGAAATCTCCTCCGCCTGCCCCGTCACGGTTTAGGCGGAAGCGCCGGGCTTTAAGCTCGCCGAAACACAACTCTTAGAGGGTGTCATTCCGAGGGAGGACGCGCCATACAACCAGTACGCGCCGGGTTTGCGCGTGCGGGTTGGCGCGTCCGAATCGAGGAACCTGCTTTTCTCATCGACCTTCGACCAACGACCACTTATCCGCCGTGCATCCGAATCGAGGAATCTGCTTTTCCTATCAACCATCGACCATCGAACCATCGACGGCTTTGCCGTTCTTTCCCGCCATCGACCGTCGACCAACGACCATCGACCGCTTCCCCCGCTTACCAATTCTCCCTCCGCCCGTCCAACCGCCTGAAGCGGGAACCCGGGAGCCTGCCATGAAATCCACTAAATCCGTAATCCTCGGCATCCTGTGCGGCGCCCTTGCCGCCTTCGCCGCCCACGCGCAGGTCACCCTCGCCGTTGCCCCACCCTTGTCGCTCGCGACGCAGCCCATCCTGAGCGCGGCTCAAGGTGAGCGACAGGGTGGGTTCACAGAGGAGTTCCACCAAACCTACCCGCTCAATCCCGGCGGACGCATCGAGCTCAAGAACATTAATGGCCGGGCCTCCATCACCTCCTGGAACCGCAACGAGGTCAAAGTCGACGCCCTCAAGTACGCCGGCACCCGCGAGAGCCTCGCCGAGGCCGAGATCCAGGTTCGCGCCGACCTCAGCTCCATCGCCATCAAGACCCACTACCAGGACCACAACCTCACCTTCACCGACAACGATCCCATCCACAATCCCGCCAGCGTGGACTACACCCTCACCGTTCCCGCCGACGCCCTCCTCGACGGCATTAAGCTGGTCAACGGCAACCTCGACCTGCAGAACATCTCCGGCGACGTGCACGCCTCCTGCATCAATGGACGCCTGCGCGCCAGCGGCCTGCGCGGCCGCACCGATCTTTCCACGGTGAATGGGACTTTAGATGTGAGCTTCAACTCAAGAAGCGGTGTCATCCTGAGCGAGCGCCCTGGGGTTGGGCGCGAGTCGAAGGACCTGGGCGAGCGACCGGCGCACGATGAGCGAAGCGAATCGCATAACGCGCCGACGCGAGCATCCGAATTGGCCGACGTCAAACTGAAATCGGTGAACGGCAGCGTCGTGCTGACGCTTCCCTCCGACGCCGACGCCGAGGTCACCGCCAAGACCGTCTCCGGCTTCATCAACAACGATTTCGGACTTCCCGTGAACGACGGCCGCTACGTCGGCCACTCCCTCGCTGGTCGCCTCGGCTCCGGCGCAGCCCACATCGAACTGAAAAATGTGAACGGATCAATTTCCTTACAGCGCGCCTCCGACGGCAAACCCCTCAGCCCCGCCACCAACTTGTTACCGCCTAAGCGCGCCGAGCTGGATTAGCGGCGAGGCTTCAGGCTGCAAGCTTCAGCCGTGTGGCACACGCGCCCTCACGTGTGTGATGTGGCGCGCTCGCCCTCGAGCGCGATGTTTGCATTTTAGGTATTAACGCCACGTTTCGGGTGGTTACCCACCCCCCTCCCCCCATTCAGGAGCAAGGTTTGAGCCGCAAGGCAAGCCGCAATAAGCAGTTGCGAGTGAAACGGTATCCGCGAATACCCCACGGTGTCCACGGTATGACCCACGGTAACCGCAGGTTACCTGGAGGCGGCACTGTTTACTGCTAAGTACATTCCGGGGGATGACGGCGAACGACATTTGTTATCAAACAGCTAACCAGTGGCCATGAAAACACAACCACCTCCGCCACCTGAGCGGAAATTCCAGGATAGCGGGTTGGGGCAGAGTTGTCTGTGACAAGCAAGAAGAATTTTCGTAGTGATTTGTTCTGTTTGCAGAAATCGTGGCCTTGGTGGTCGGAAATCGGTAATCCATTTTCGATTGTCGGTGGTCGGTTTTTTGTTCGGGGCGTCTCGGTCAATCCAGCGGAAGTAAGCTTGTTGCGACTGTAACCTCAGGGCAGCTCACGGCCGGCTTGCAGCATTTGGCTGTAGCCTTTCGCCCGAAATGACCTTGGGGCTTTCTATTTCGTACGCGTGGAAAATGCTACAGTGGGTCAGCGTTTGTCCGATGACCACAAGCACGGCAGCACATCCGCAACCCTACACCGACTCGGTCGCTCACGATGCGTTGCTTCCGCCTGAACTCCGCAATATCCGTGACTCCCAAACCGATCTCCCGCGCATTGCAAAAGACCCGAAGCTCACGGCTTTGATTGATTCGATCGTCCCACGAATTCCGACAGTTCACGATCTCCACCGGGCCGACGCACGTCGGCGGCTCGCCACGATTGCTTCTGAGACGGTGCATCTTGTCGTCACTTCGCCGCCCTACTGGACACTGAAGGAATATCGGCAGTCAGAGGGCCAACTCGGGTTCGTCACCAATTACGAGAAGTTCTTGTCGGAACTCGACAAGGTTTGGCAGGAGTGTCGGCGAGTGCTCGTTCCGGGCGGTCGGCTCATCGTTGTCGTCGGCGATGTTTGCTTGTCGCGCCGAAACAACGGCGGGCGCCATATGGTCGTGCCGCTGCATGCCTCAATCCAAGAGCATTGCCGCGCCATCGGCTTCGACAATCTCGCCCCGATCTTCTGGTACAAGATCGCCAATGCCAAGCATGAGGTCGAAAATGGTTCCTCCGGGTTTCTGGGCAAACCATACGAGCCGAATGCGGTCGTCAAGAACGACGTCGAGTACATCCTCATGCAGCGCAAGTACGGTGCATACCGGAAGCCAGCCGTCAGCACTCGGATTCTGAGTGTCATATCCGCCGCGAATCACCAGAAATGGTTCCAACAGATTTGGTCGGATGTCACCGGCGCCTCGACCAAGGACCATCCTGCGCCGTTTCCCCTGGAGCTGGCATCTCGATTGATCCGGATGTTCAGCTTTGTTGGCGACACTGTGCTCGATCCATTTCTTGGCACCGGTACCACCAGCCTTGCAGCGGCGCTGGCGGGGCGACACAGCATAGGCATTGAGGTTGACGAGCACTATTTCAATATGGCCGTCGCGCGGCTTGGCTCTGGCGCCGCCCACATCGAGCTGAAGAACGTGAACGGGTCAATTTCTCTGCAACGCGCCTCCGACGGCAAACCCCTCAGCCCCGCGACCAACCTGTTGCCACCCAAGCGCGCCGAGATGGACTAGGGGCGAGGCTTCAGGCTTCGGGCTGCAGGCGCAAGGCTTCGGGTGTCAGGGTCCAACTAACTCCTAAGGTAGTGTCATTCCGAGCGCAGCGAGGCACCTGCTTTTGATTCGCTTGCGTGTGTGATGTGGCGCGCTCGCTCTCGAGCGCGATATTTATCTTCTAGGTATTAACGCCACGCTACGGATGTTTATCCACCCCCCTCCCCCCTCTGTTTGAAGGAAAGCTAGCGATATTCGGAGAAGTCAGGCGGTTGCGGCCAAAACGGCGTGCCCGAGTCACCGAGGGATTTCCCCGGGACGTAAGTCCCGGGAGGTTTGACGGAGAAACGTCCGGAGTCCCGTGGGGACGGCACGAGCACACATCGGCACCCAACGAAAAGCACGTTGGGGGCACCCGACCAGCACCGCAACGGCACATCATGTTGCTGGGAGTGGCAGTTGATTGTATGCTCGACAACATTCTTGCATCGATATGACAGGACAAGAGGCGCCAACGCAGCAAGGCGGCGAGAGCCGGTCGTACCCATCGTCCGATGTCAAATTGCTGTTTGGGTTGTCAGCGGGTCGCTGCAACGAGCCGACCTGCTTCGCCGAAGTCCTGGTCAATGCAACGCAGTTCGATAAAGCGGTGGTTGTCGGCAAAATTGCACATATAGAGGCGCACTCGGACAAGGGACCACGAGCAAATCCTAACCTGACTAAGAAGGAACGCGATTGTTACCTCAATTGGATTCTGTTGTGTGGATATCACCACGACATCGTTGACGCACAGGATTGCACGTACACCTCCGAGCTGCTGCTCGGGTGGAAACGCGACCACGAGCGGCGCATTAACGATGCGCTCGGTGCTGCTATGCCACTGATCACATACGCCGAGCTTGCAGTAGTAACAGCGGGCGTCGCCCTTTCCATAGCTGGAACACCTGCAGCGGACTTACACGTGACTGCTCCCGCCGCGAAGATGGAGAAGAACAAACTCACAGGGGCCGTTCAGCACTTCCTATTGCTTGCTCTCGGTAAAGCTCCTGACGTGAAGCGTTTCGTAGAACATTACGCCAAAGTAGATCCGGAATTCCCTGAGCGTTTGAAGGCGGGCCTAGCGAACGAGTATGCTCGCCTCCACAGCGGTGGTGACGAGGGTGATCGCCTCTTTGAGGCGCTGATGTGGTACGCCGCTGGCGGGCGCATGACGGATCTGCGACACATGGCAGCTGGCCTCGCAGTCCTTGGGTACTACTTCATGATTTGTGAGGTGTTCGAGAAGTGATTCTTCCTACAAAACATATCCCATTACGATCCTCGTTGCTTGGAGTAGGTGCTTCCCTGTTGAGTAACCTGCGAAAACCCATGACGGTGAGCGCCCTATGGGAGCACTGCCGGGATATCGATGAAATTGCAACGTTCGAACGCTTCGTGCAAGGGCTCGATCTACTGTACTGCCTCGGCACGATTAATTTCGAACGCGGACTACTCGTGAGATCGGAATGATAAATCGCGTTTTCTCTGATCTTCCAGGATTCAAGGAGGTCTCATTCGACTCCGGTCTGAATGTCGTTTTGGCTGATCGTACTCTTGAGTCCACGAAAAAGGACACACGCAATGGGTTGGGAAAGTCGACTCTAATAGCTATCATTCACTTCGTATTGGGTTCGAAATTGTCGGCCGACAATCCTCTGCGGCATCCGGAGTTGCATGGTGTAACGTTCGGTTTGGACCTCACCCTTTTCGGAAAGCGAATTACCGCGACCCGTAGCACGCGGGTGCCAAACCAAGTCCTGGTGACCGGAGATCTGCCTTACAGTTCCGCAGGAAGCTCCTCCCCGAAGAAAGTCGGCTTGCCCGAGTGGACTGGGACTTTGGGCCTAGCTTGGTTTGGATTGCCTGCAGAATCTGAACGCAAGTATCGGCCGACGTTCCGCAGCGCCATTTCATACGTAGCTCGATCTGGCAAAGACGCGTACAGTAGCCCGTTTCGGACGCACCGAGAGTGTCCCGCTTTTAGTTGGAGGTTGAAGAGCGGCGCTCGGGATCATGTTACGCGACCTCCTGCTTAGTCGCAGCTTTTTCTGTTTCTCCTCTTCCTAGGATTGCTCTCAGTTGCCAGATGTCCTTCCAGCCCA
>JAIQFT010000041.1 GCA_020073185.1 Terriglobia bacterium | reverse complement strand
GTGTGCGTGGCGGTTTTGCAAGCGCACAGCTTTCACCCGTACTGCCTGGAGCGAGCGGTTTTGACTTTGGGTCGCGATCAGGCCCCTTTGAGGGGCCCGCGACCCGTAAAGCCTCCGGCTCTGCCGGAGGATACTTACCTCCCAGGAATCTTGAGCCGAAGCCGGTACAGGCCAGTCCGAGCGCACAAATACGGCATTCTTCCATCATCGTCGCCCCAGGCGAAGTTGTGGGGATATTCGGGGCCGATGATGGTGCCGAGGTGCTTGCCCTCGGGGGAAATGATCCAGAGACCGCCCGGTCCTGAAACGTAGAGGTTTCCTTTTTGGTCGACCTTCATGCCGTCGAGGGTGTTTTCACTTCGGCCGGTGTCATATCAAAAAGGACTTTCCCGTTTGACAATCCGGATCGACGCCGATTATCTGTTCGTAGGCTTCCAGGAGCTTGCCACGTAGATCGTCCGAATCGGCTCGCGGCATTTGATCGTCGCGCAGACATCGCCGAACCTTTTGTGCACGACTGGCAGTCCGATCCCTACTGCCGGCGTAGCTCGCGGATTACGGACTGCGGGCTACCCACAACCCAGCTTATTGTGGATCTGCACCTGACTTCGGCGAGACGTGCCGCTCTCCCGTCGAGCTTGAATCACCCAGCGTATGCAGGGTGAAGGTCACGGTCTGGCCGGAGGGGATGCTGGCCTGGATGTCGATGCGGAGCGCGCCCCGGAAGGCGGGGAATTGCGGGATGAGCGAGGCTTGTCCCCAGCCGTCGGAATAAACGGTGGTATCGGAACTGGAAAGCACGACGGGTTGCGCGTGTTGGCCGGTCACGATCTCGCCCGCCGTCTGCGATGAGTCGCCGGCCTGCTCGCGGTAGGCGGTGAGGCGGAAGCGTACCGCAACTCCCGACAGCGTATTCGGTACCACGTTGGTGTCGAGGACGCGAACGCTGACGGGCGCGAACCTCTGCCCGGCGGCGACGTACTGTCCGTCGCCTCCTGCCTTGAACAACTGCGCGCCTCCTGGGGCACTCACCGGATACACATAAAAGATGTCGCACGCGGTCTCCGGTGCGCTGCCGACGCAGGCGCTGATGCGCACCTCGGAGGCGAGGCTGGTCACCGTGAGCGTGGAGCGCGCTTCACCGGCGGAGTCGGTAGTCGCAGTGGCGGCGGTCAGGGTGCCGGCACCGAGCATCACGTCGAATTCAACCAAGCGTCCGGGAAGCGGCGCGCCGTTGCCGGCCACGTGTGCCACCAGCGGCACGGAAGCGTTGGTCCCGGTAACGACGTAAATCTTAGGCGGCACAGCGGAGATCTGCAGCGGACCAACGACGCCGCTCACCGTGGCCGCAGCGGTTTGACCATTGGAGAGCGCCGCGGTGATGGTGGCCGCGCCTGCGGCTTTCACTAGCATCCAGACGTCGGCTTCGCCGGTGGCGTCGGTGGCGATCAGGCAGGACGTGGTGTTGCACGGCAGCAGCGACACAGTCGCGTCCGGCGTCGTGAAGGTGACGGATGCCCCGGCGACGGGAGTGGTCCCGTCGGCGGTGACCACGCGCACGCGAAACGGATTCGGCGCCTGCGAGCCCACCGGCACCGGAGGATTCCAGCCGAGCAGCAGTTGCAATTTGTCGTCGCCGCCGCTGCCGTAGGTAACGGCGGAGGTGATGGTGGCGAAAGCGCCGGTGGCGGAGTCTGTGAGCGTGAGGTCGTGAAGACCGTCGGCAAGAGTAGGCGCGGAGACCAGCAGTTCATCCACGGTGTAAGAAAACACGGTGGCGTCGGCAGCGCCGATCGTCACCTTCATGTCGGGAACGAAGCCGATGCCGGTGATGCGCAGCACGGTACCGGGCAGGGCATGGCTGGGCGCAACATTGTCGGCGTAGAGCAGGCGCGCGCGGTATTGGAAGTCGGGGCGGCCGTCACCGCGGCCATCCGTGATGGCGAGCTTGTAGTCGCCAGAGGACGAAATGGCCACGAGCAGGCGCGTGGTAGCGTTGTGCGTGTTGAACCACGTTTTCGCCAAGAGAGGCGCGGCAGTTTCGACGGTGCCGGGCGCCCACAGGCCGATGACCGGCAATGCCTTGTAGGTGGTGTTGGCGCCGGATTCGTCGCGCGGGGTGGCATCGAAGCTGAACATTCGGCCGGCGCGGGCGGTTAAGATGTACCAGTCGATATCGCCGTAGTAGCTGAGCGCGGCGATCCAGTGGCCGGCGCCAGGAATCATGCCGGGTGCGGCGAAGGAATGCGGCTCGTAGATGTCGGAGGGGGCGGCGGCGGCGCCCCGCATGATGAGATCCTGCACGACCTCACCGCCGCGCGTGACCGTGACGATCACAGGGGTGGAGGCGCCGGAGGGCATTACGGGCGAGATCCTGTATGAGCCAACGGAGCGCACACCCGCCTCCAGCGGGTTGATGGGCTCGGTGGTGATCTGGAACTGCGCGCTGTTCAAGCCGGCGGGAATCTCCAGCCCGGACAAGTCGTAGGCGCCGCGCAGCGCCGGGTCGTCGGAGCCCCAGTGGTCAAAGCGCTCGCCGGTGGCGCCGGTGAAGCCGGTAATGGCGTTGCCGGCATTGCCGCGAAATAACGATCCGGACACGGAGGAAGCCGCGGCGGACCCGGAGGGCGCCCCGTTCGTCGGATTGATATATCGCGCCACGACATTAACGCCCTGCATGCCCGCGCCGTAGGCGCCGTTCCAGCCGGGGAAAAGGACTCGGCCGCGGACACGCGCCGTCGTAGCGGAGAAGACGCTCTTGCCCGGCGCCAGGTTCTCGGCCGTGACGGGGTAGAGGCGCGAGATGGCAGCGCGGTCGTCCATGCGCGGTTGATCGGCGTTGGGGACGCAGCCATAATCGCCGAGGCTGCACAGGCTGCCCTGCGGATGCATCACCGGAAAGCCGGCTTGGTCATCGGAAGTCGGAGGCGGCGAGAGGAAGACGCTGTCGTTGAGCTGCGACCAATCCAAGCCGAGCGAGCGCCCGATCATGCGCACCAGCGAGTAGCGCAGCAGCGGCAGGCCGGCCGAGGTTTGAATGCAGTTGCCGTTGAGAATGAGCAAGGCGTGCGCGATGTGGGCGTCGTCGGTGAAGTAATCGGGGCCGCCGATGACGCCGTTGCTCATGCAGTTTTGCGGGTTGGAGGCGCCGACCCCGAGCAGCGCATCGATGACCTTCCCGTCGGCGTCATAAACGATGGCGAATGGCTTGGCAGAGTCGGGCCGGATGTCGGCGGGCATGGTGAGCACGGTGCCGGCCAGTGTGACGTTGGCGCCGCTGACATCCTGGTCGAGTTGGCCCGCGCGGGTGGCGCTGAGCGCGGCGGTCGAGACCGAGGTCCAGCGCGAGAAGGCGTCGGCCACAAATGCGTTGGCGGCGGACTGGCGCAAGATGGAGCTGAGGTCGCCTTGGTCGGTGTAGTAGGAGATCTGCCCGTTGTTCCAGGTCAGCGGCTTTCCCGCCAGTCCGGAATTGAAGCCGCTGCCGGCGACGTAGAGTGGTCCGCCCGCGTGCCCGGCGGGCCCGCACATCAGCGTCAGGGCAAGCACGAGCACAATGCAGGGCCAACCATTCGGCCTCACGCCCCCTAAGCGCCTCAACATGGTCACTCCTGCGCCCGTCCGCGCGCTTGCCGCTGGGGCGAACGAGTTGGCCGCGGCTTTTCGGGCAAGGCGGGCGTGGCGTCCGCAAGCAGGCGCGCGACAGCGGCGATGGAGAGCTGCGAATCGGCCAGCGAGATACGTCCCTGCTCGCCGCCGACCGGGGTGGTCAGGCCAAGGTCGCCCGAAGGCGGGTAGAGGAACAGCAGCAGATTCTCGCCGACGCGGTAGCGATCGCCGGCGGTCCATAGGCCGTCCCATTCGCTGATGGTGAGCGCTTCGCCCGGAGTGGCGCCGCGCAGGGCGTCGCTGACGCGGAAGGTAACGCGCACCACGCCAATGTCGCCGCGCGCGGCAGGCGCAACGTGCTCGATACGCGTTACCGTGCCGCTGAAGATCAGGCCGGCGTCGCGGGCGAGCCGGCGCAGGTCAGGCGCGCCCTGGGCCGAAGCGGAGGGCGCCACCAACAAGGCCACAAGGGCCGCGATTACGTATCGTGTAACGATGTAACGTGTCACAAGCCTGGCACACGGGGGAGCATTTTCATTTTAGGCAGGGGATACACAACGGTCTGTGAAGCGCCGCACTTCCGAGGGTGACGCTGTTCCGAAATAGGAACAAGTTGCTCCCGTGGCCATAGCCGCGCCCTGCGAAGAAGGGATCGCGTGTTACCGATCCGCAGTGGTATGTCCGGCGGCGGACAGGTATGCGCCTCCGAGCAGCAGCAGGCCGGAGAGAAATGCCCAGAAGATGAGGGTCACCGAGATGGAGAAGGGACCGTAGACCTCCTGGAAATTGAGCCAGGGAAGCGCGATCACGTAGGCGTACTTGGCGGCCTCCCAGCACACGCCGGTGATGACAGCGGCCGGCAACACGGCGCGCACCGGCACCTTGCCGTTGGGCAGCACCCAGTAGACCAGGAAGAAGATGGCGATGCTGGCGGCGATAGCGAAGACCTTCATGACGATCAGGGAGATGTGGGCGAGCAGCCATCCGCGCCATCCCACTCCCATCGCCACGCCGCCGAGCGCGTGCTGCAGCAGCAAGGTGTTGCCGGCGGTGAGTGCGACCGAGATCAGGGCCAGCAGGCTGCATCCGATGGCCAGCAGCAATGAGACCACCTGGTTCCACAGGTAGGAGCGGTTCCTGGTGAAGCCCCACACGTGATTGAGCGCGACTTCCAGGGGAAGAAAAATTCCCGTGGAGGTGATGAGCAGCATGACGACGGAGAAAATCTGCACGCCGCGGCGCGCGCCCGCCATCGCCTTCAGGTTACGAATGACGAAGTCCTGGCCGGTGGGAAGGTAGTCGCGGAGAAGGCGGACGACGGTGTCGTACATCATCTGCGAATGGAGGACGCGGCGCGTGACCATCAGCAGCAGGACCATGAACGGGAAAAACGACAGGATGGCGTTGGCGGCGACCGAGAAGGCGAAGGTGTGAACCTCGGTGCGCATGAGGAACTTGGCGGTGGGCACGATGTGACTGAGCACCGGAATGCGCGCAGGTTTTGCGGGCACGGCCGCGGACGCCGTCGCCGCGGGGACGGCGATCGGCGGGAGTTCAACTGTGGCGCGCGGTTCGGAACTCATGTGCTTCGATGCTATCACTAAAGGCCTCAGGCTCGAGGCTTCCGGCGGCAGGCGAAAGGAGTTGACCTGCCGTTGGCAAGCGCGGTGCGCGCGGGCGATTTTTTTGGCGAAATTTTAGGTTCCTGTTATTATGCGCAGCGCGCCACCGGAGAATGAGCCCGTAAATCGCGCTGCGCGCGCGAGTTGTGGCTCGTGAAAAACGGGGCGTGCTGCGGACTTGGGTTGACACGCTTGCAGTCTGATGCAACGCAAAGAGAGTCTGGGCCCCCGAGCTTTGCCGCCCGTCACGGGCGGACGGCGCGACCGGGGGCCCTTTCCCTTCGTGGGACGTCGAACGGCCGGCCTGCTCGGCCCTGCTTCTCCCGTCACGGGAGGGCGATTACTTACCTGTGCTGAGGCGAAAGGAGTGCAGTTGTGAGAGAGAAGGGTACAGTGAAATGGTTCAATGGAGCCAAGGGGTATGGCTTCATTCAGCGATCCACCGGGGAGGATGTCTTCGTGCATTTCTCCGCCATCCAGGAAAACGGTTATCGCACGCTCAATGAGGGAGAAACGGTGGAATTCGACCTCTTGAAGGGGCCGAAAGGATTCCAGGCGGGAAACGTCGTCCGCGGATAGCGCGATTTCCAAAGCACCACGGGGGATGCCCGGATCTCACCCTCTCGGCCTTGCCGGGAGGGTTTTTCATGGGCGCGGCAAGTGTGGTAGTTTTTTTCTGCCCTCCATGGACGTAGCCTTCACTGAAACCAAACCATTGCCGGCAAGGAAAGACGCAATCGACGCGCACCGCACGCTCTGGCTTGCCGTGCTGGTGGCGCTGGCCCTGCGCATGGTGGTGGTCGGGTTCCTCTATCGCGACCAACTGAAGCCGGCGAACGATCACTGGGCCTTCGGCTACGAAACCGGCCGCATCGCGCGCTCCATCGTGACCGGCAAGGGATTCAGCGATCCGCTGTTTGCGGGAACCGGCCCCACGGGGATGATGCCCCCGATCCATACCTACATGGTCGCGGGCGTGTTCAAGGTGTTTGGCATCTATTCGAGCGCTTCCGCGATCATCCTGCTGTCGCTGAACGTATTGTTCTCGGCGCTAACCTGCATTCCGGTGTTTTTCATCGCGCGAAAATGCTTTGGGCCGAGCACCGCCAAGGTGTCCATCTGGGTGTGGGCGCTGTTTCCGTACGCCATCCTGATTTCGGCGACGATGATCTGGAACTCCTGCATGGCGACCTTCCTGCTCGCCGTGATGTTCTGGTGGACATTGCGCCTGGAAGTTTCCAGCAGCGTGGCCGAATGGACTGGGTTCGGCCTGTTCGCGGGATTCACCGTGGTGACCAGTCCGCCGGTGGCGACCGTGTTTCCGTTCCTGGTGGCGTACGCGTGCTACCGGCGGTTCCGGCGAGGTCAGAGGTGGTTCTGGAGAGCCGCCATGGCGTGCTTGGCGGTGGTGGTGGTGATGACTCCCTGGCAGGTGAGGAATTACCGCGTCTTCGGGCGCTTTGTTCCCATGCGCAACAACTTCTGGTCCGAGGTCTGGATCGCGAACAACGGCGACGAGTCATTCTGGACCAACCGAGCCGCATACCCGTCGTCCAGCGAGGTCGAAGGCGAGCAATATCGCCGCCTGGGCGAAACCAAGTACATGGAAGTGAAACGAAGGCAGGCAATCGAGTTCATCAGCGGGCATCCGGGCTGGGTAGCGAGGCAAACGCAGCGGCGATTTGCGTACACTTGGACGGAATTTTGGGGAACTCCGGATCATCCGATCCACGAACCGTTCGATCCCGAGGAGCCCTTCGATCCCGCGCTGGTCGCGTTCTGCACCGGGCTGACAGTGCTGATGATCATCGGGCTGCGGCGCGCGTTTCGCGAAGGGCTGGATACGCGCTGGCTGTTCGTTGCCGCCCTGGTGACCATTCCCTTCGTGTACTACTTCACGCGGCCGCACATTCGCTATCGGCATCCGGTGGACCCGCAGATCGTCATGCTTGCGGTGTACGCGTTCACCGCACGGAAGGACGCAGTGAAGGGCGAGTTGGTTGGGGAGCGCGGTGGGGCCAAACCGAAAGCCCGTGCCGACCGCGTGGCGCCGAGCCGTGCGAATCAGTAATTGGTCGTCTTTCCTTCGTCAATGAAGCTCGGGGTCTGAAGCAAAGCGGCCTTGTCATTCCTCGATTCCCACCACCGTACCCAGTTCTGCAACCGAATCTGTTGCTGCGCCCGGGAGGCGTGACAATCGAGTTTGGGAGGACCGCTCTTGGCTTTTTCGCCGACGGAGTTGAGGCTGGACTGCGTGTGGCATCGAGCCCGGTCATCTTCTGACGCAGCCCACGTCAGTGCGATTGGCATCGCGTCCGGACCGATCGAGAACACAGCCCATGAAACGTAGCTGTCCATATCCGCGGCAACGGTCACTGCGGTCAAGGATTCGGAGAATTCGGCTAAAGTTTGCTTTCTTTGTTCCGGACTCCCCGCCGTATAGCAACCAGCCACAACGAACATGACGTTGGTTTTCAGGAGCAAATCACGCTTATGGTCAACGCTGTATTCCAATAATGCACCCTGCTTGCGCTCCGCGAAACCACGTTCCGCGGCATTGAGTTTGTGCAACCCTTCGAGTAAAGCCGGCAAGCTGCGGGAGGGCTCTGCACGACAGTGGTCACGAACGGCTCGCAATTGCGAAAGATCTTCTGGGGCCCAGCCTCGCGGAAATGTCTTATTCAGTATGTGGTCGAGTACCGCGACATCCGATTCTTCGGCGGTCTGGGCGGCGCCATCAGGGGCGACGGCGAGCACAGACAGAACGACGACAAAGTACGCGGCGATTAGTGCCCGCATTCGCGAAAAACCAAGCATTTTGTATTTCGGCTGGCTCATAGTATTCGGGCGCCTCGCAATTCGCCATATCTAATCCAGTTCCAGCGAGACAATTTCGCCGCGGCCGTCGGGCTTGAGGCGGTAGTTGATGGAGACCCTGCGGTCCTTCCAGTCGCAGGAGAAGGTGTCTACCCCGATCAGGAGCACGCGCTTGATATCGCGGGTGAACATCAGGAGGTCTTTGGCGCCGGCTCGGACGCTGAGCACGGCGCCGGACTGCTCGGTGCAGTTCACGCTGATCAATTTGCCTTTGATGAAGCGGATGCTCTGCTGTGGCGGCGGAGGGTTGATGGGCGGCGGTTCCTCGGGTTGGGCGCCGGTGGTGGATTCGCGCTGCGGCGTGGGCGGCGCGGAAACCGCGGCGTCCTGCTCTTGCGGCGCGGCGACATTCTGCGCAGTGGTAAAGCGGTGTCCGGCAACTTCGTTCAGGCCATCGCCGGCCTGGCGCGTGATTTCCGCGTCATCGCTAGTCAACAGCGTGTTCCATATCTTCTCGGCCGCATCCCAGTGCTGGGCCGCCATCTCGAAGCGCGCCAGATTGGCCTGGTACATCAGGTTGCGCGGATCCAACTCGATGGCCTTGCGCATGTTGGCGAGCGCGGCCTCGAGATTGTCGGCCGTGGAGTCGGCGAAGGCCAGCAGGTTGTAGGTGTCGGCGAAATTGGGATCCAGCGCGATGGCGGTTTGCAGCTCGCGGCGCAGCGATGCCACTTCATCGGCCGAAAGTTTGGCGGTGACGCCGCGCCGGCTGGCCAGCAACGCATTCAGGTAGTGAACGCGCGGGTCTTGCGAGTCGCGGGCAGCGCGGCGGAAGTGCAGCGCGGCGCGCTCGAAATCGTTCTGCAGCAGGTAGGCATAACCAAGACCGCGGTTGGCCGCCGTGTTGTCGGGCTGCTTCTCAAGGATGCGGCGGAACTCGGCGACGCCCTGGTCGCGGTGGTCCGTGGAATGGAAGTGGAGGTCGGCGAGCACGGTCTGCCACTCGATCTCGTCGAGCTTGCGCGACTGGAACGGCCCGGCGGCGAAACCCGCGGGCGCGGCCGTGACGAAATAGTTGTAATGTCCAGCACGGAAATAGTCGCGCAGGGTGCGATCGAATTCCTTCGGCTCCATGCCGAAGGCCTGCTTGATCGCCTGGATCACGGAGACGTGTTCCTCCTGCGTGAGGTGCAGGTAGCTGACCAACTGCCGGTTCTTGCGGTTGCCCATGAGGTAATTTACGACCAGCGCGGATTGCGCATAAAAGACGGAGCGGCGGTCGCCCTCGTTGTACTCGCGCGAGTTGCGGCTGACGCTGAACAGGTCTCCAACATGCATCCAAGGGCTGTCGTAGAGCACCTGGGCGCGACCCTTCGCCATGCGGCCGAATTCGACCTGCTTGTTGCCCACCACCAGCGTGGAGCAGTACTCGGCAAAGCCTTCGTCGTACCAGAGGGGCGTGGCTGGCAGGTTTCCGTTCATCAGCAGGTGTGCGTATTCGTGAAACACGATGGCCCAATTGCCGGAAGAGAGATCCATGGCGATGAAATTCCGGTCTTCGCCGGCCAGGAAGAAGCCGTCGAGCGCCACCGGCTTGTCCTTCCAGATGGGCGCGAAGTCGCGCAGCTCGTTGGAGCGGCGGAAGGCGATGATCTGCAGCGGCACGGGGAGGCTGACCCTCATGCGCTGGAACAGCAGCCCGAAGGCAGCGCGCATTTGTTCGAAGCGCCCGGCGACTTCGCGGCCGCGTTTCTCGCCGGCGTCGGTGAGAACCGAAAAGTGCGGAGACTTGACCTCGACCCACTGCTGCGCGGAGGTGACTTCGGCGAAAGCGAATCCCAGCAGCAGAAGTATCGCGCCGACGCGGAGACGACTGGTCATGGTGGCGCCTATGCGGAGAAATCGTAGCACCGGGCGGAACTGCGGACCAGCGTCTACGAAAGGCGCGAAGAGCAAAGGCCCAACGCGGAGTCACATGCTGCGTCGGGCCTGCTTGTCCGATCGTCTGCCGCCGGTGAGATTCGCTGCCTATTTGTTCGCCGTCAGGCGGTCGTAGCTCCGCCGCCGGCGATCGCGCCCATGGCAGCGCCCGTACCGGCCGAGCCGGCAACGATCAGCGCCGACTTCTCGGTGGAGCGGTAATGACGAACCGGATCGCCGTAGGCGTCGCGGGCCTCGCCCGCCCGCCGCGTCTTCCAGCATTCGGCCCAGCCGCGCACGCTCTGCGTCGCGGCCGACGAAAATCGAGCGCAGCGCGGCCGCGCGATGTTCGAGCTGGGCGCGGAGGCCGGTCTGCAACATCCGTTCACGCAGTACGAGGTGACGCTCCAGCCGCCGCACGATGAGGTGGAGCACCTGCTGCCAGAACGTTTGCACTAGATAGAGCGGCCGAAGGTCGATGCTAATGCCCGTGCGATTGGCGTAAATGGCACGCCCGTGATGGAGCGCGTGCTCTACCCCAGTCTTTATTTCGCCCACGTTGATCTGTCCAAGAACAATGATGCAAGCGGGTTGGCTATCGGCCACGTGCGTTGGGTCGCCGTTTAGCGAACCGTAGCGACTTCTCTGCTCTCCATGGCGACGGCGTCAAGTGCCTGGCGGAGGTCGGCAATAAGGTCCTCCACGTCTTCGATGCCAACCGAATAGCGAACCAGGCCGTCGCTGAAGCCTGCTGCTCGGCGACCCTCGGGCGAAATGCCGGCATGGGTCATGGAAGCCGGATGCTCAACCAGGGTCTCAACGCCCCCGAGCGAGACGGCAAGCGTAGCCACCTTGACCGCGTTCATGAGTTGGCGGCCCGCCTCCATTCCGCCCTGGAGTTCGAAGCTGATCATGGACCCGAAGCCTTTCATCTGTCGTTTGGCCAACTCATGCTGGGGGTGCGATTCCAAGCCGACGTACCGTACCGTCTGGACTTCCGGCTGTCTCTCCAGCCAGCGAGCGATTTGCAGAGCATTTCGCTGGGCCCGCTCAATGCGAATTCCCAGCGTCTTGAGTCCACGCAACACCAGGAAGGCCTGATGCGGATCCATGTTGCAGCCGAAATTGACCATGACGCTGCGCAGGAGCTTGTAGACAGAGGGGTCCTTCGCGACCAGGATTCCGCCTACCACATCGGCGTGGCCGTTGATGAACTTGGTCACCGAGTGGAGCACCACGTCGGCGCCGAGATCCAACGGCTTTTGCAGATACGGGCTGGCGAAGGTGTTATCGACGGCGACCAGACAGCCGTGTGCATGCGCCAGAGCCGAAACCTGCGCAATGTCGGTGAGCTGCATCGTCGGATTGGCCGGCGTTTCGACGTATACGAGCTTCGTGTGCGCTCGAAGAGCATCCTGAATTTGGCGTAAGTCCGACGTATCGACGTAGGCGGACTCGACTCCGAATCGTGAAAAATGCTTCTCCATCAGCCCCCGGCTGGGACCGTAGACTGATGCTGTGCTTACCATGTGAGCGCCCGCATTCAAGAGCGCCAAATACAAAGTGGAGACCGCGCCCATGCCGGAGCTGGTGGCAATACCTCCGCAGCCGTTTTCCAGTTCGGCCACGCTCTCCTCGAGTGCGCGGATGGTGGGGTTTCCAATGCGCGTGTAGATGTATCCGTCTTCTTGTCCGGCGAAGAGGGCAGCGCCGTGTTGAGCATCTCGGAAGGCGAACGTCGAAGTCTGGTAAATGGGAACATTGATCGAGCCAGTCGGGTCCGCTCTGTGCCCGGCGTGGATCAGCTTGCTGTTGATGCCAAGATGCTTCGTGTCCATGGATTTCGCTTCTCCTCTCGAACCACGTCGAGCACGTCCACCTGCTGCCACCAGTGTCAGACAGCGCGGACACGGAAACTGTGATGATTCGCACCTAAGGCAGTGATCACCTTATCGAACCTGCCCACGACCGCGAGGTCCAAGCCACGCGAACGGTGATGATCGTCACAGCCCAAATGCACAAACGCAGGTAACCTACCTTGAAGCGCGCTCCGGGAGCCGGGATTTTCGGCCGCGGAATCAGAAACGTTCGAGGGGTCCCATGGAAAAGGAACTGATCTACTTCGACAACGCAGCCACGGCATGGCCCAAGCCGGAGAGCGTGTACCAGTTCATGATCGATTTCTACCGGAGCACCGGCGTGAACCCCGGCCGCAGCGGTTTCGACCTGGCGCTGGAAGCGGGCTCGCTGCTCGATCGCTTGCGCAAGCGGTTAACGAAATTCTTTGGCGGCGACGAGGACGCCCCCGAACGTCTGTGCTTCGGCTACAACGCGACCGACGCGCTGAACCTCATCATCGCCGGGTCGCTAGCGTCAGGCGACCACGTCGTCACCACGAATCTCGAGCACAATTCCGTGATCCGCCCCATCAACCACCTGGTGCGCGACGGCGGGGTTACGGCGACATTTGTGCCGTTTGACGACGCTGGATTCGTCGATCCTGACGATATCGCCCGGGCGATCCGTCCGCAGACAAAGCTGGTCGTCGTCAATCACGGATCGAATGTCATCGGAACGGTTCAGCCGGTGAAGGAAATCGGCAGCCTGTGCCGCGACAGGGGCATCACCTTCGCCATCGACACTGCCCAGACCGCCGGAATCATTCCCATCAACATGAAAGAGATGAACATCGACGTGCTGGCTTTTACCGGTCACAAGGCACTGATGGGCTGTATGGGCCTCGGGGGGCTCTGCGTGCGCAAGCACGTGCACCTACGCCAGACTCGCAGTGGAGGCACAGGGGTGCGCTCGGCGTATCCCTACCATCTGGAGGAGTACCCGTGGAGGATGGAATTCGGCACACCGAATATGGTCGGCGTCGCGGCCCTCTGGGCCGGCCAGGACTGGCTCGATCAAAACGGCGTCGCTGCCCTCCACGCGCGGGAAATGCGCCTGGCTCGAAAGCTGGTGGATGGCCTGCGCCAGATCGAGCGAGTACGACTCTACTGTTGTGACCATCTCGACCATCACCTCTCCACGGTCACGATGAATGTGGAAGGTCTGGAAGCCGGCGATGTCGGAATCATGCTCGACGTTGATCACGACATTGCGACCCGCACCGGCCTGCACTGCGCGCCCCTGGTCCACCAACAACTTGGGATTGTGGAGAAGCACGGTGGAGTCCGATTCTCAATCGGAGCGTTCAACACCGAGCTGCAGGTCGACGCTGCCATCCACGCCGTTGGCGAGATCGCGCGCTGGGCGGCAACGCGCCGCGTGCGGCAAGCAACGGTAGCGGCCCCTTGAGCCTCGCGATGCGAGCCAGATTCGGGACAGGGTTCCTCCTCAGTCTCGGCCACTCACGCCGGCCGGGGTGAGGCTCAGATACGGCCGAAAGTGCCCATAGGTCTTGAAGCCTCCGGGCAAGTTTCTGACCTTGAATCCGTGTTGCAGCAGGATTCGCGACGCGTAGTAGGAGCGCTGCCCGACGCCGCAGTAGAGCCACATCTCACGATCTCGTGGTAGCTCCTTGATTCGATCGCGAATCTGCGGCAACGGCACATTCACTGCGCCCTCAATGTGGCCTGCCGCGTATTCAGACGGTTCCCGGACATCCACGAGCATTGCATGCGTCTCGGAGAGTGCTTCCCATGGCGCCACGGGAACGTCTCCCCGCAACACGTTGGCGGCAATCATGCCGGCCATGTTGACCGGGTCTTTAGCTGCGCCGAATTGCGGGGCATAGCACAGTTCGGCTTCTTCGAGATCGAAAACCGTGGCATGTTTCTGGATGGCCATCGCAATCACATCGATGCGCTTTTCCACTCCCTCCTGGCCCACCGCCTGCGCCCCGAGGACGCGCCCGTCCTCACTCGAAAACAGTACTTTCATGTTGATGGGCTTGGCGCCGGGATAGTAGCCGACGTGATGCCCAGGATGCAGGTAGATACGCTCGTATCTTAGGCCCACCCGTCGCAGGGTTTTCTCGTTCGCACCGGTGGTTGCGATTATCAGGCCGAACAGGCCGCACACTGCCGTGGACTGTACCCCGCGAAAGTGCGCCGGGCGCCCGCAAATCGAGTCGGCGGCCACGCGTCCCTGGCGATTCGCAGGTCCCGCGAGTGGCACCACATTCCACTCGCCGGTGATCACGTCCCGTGTCTCAACCGCATCTCCAACCGCCCATATGCGAGGGTCGCTGCTGCGCATGGCGTCGTCCACTCGAATGCCGCCGCGCTCCCCAATGGCCAGGCCAGCCTCTTTTGCCAGCTTCGTTTCCGGTCGCACTCCGATGGAAAGGATTACCAAATCCGCGGGGAATGTCGCGCCCGAGCGCGTCTGCACGTCTAACCCGCCGTTGGAGGTCTGGACAAACCCAGCTACTGCGTCCCGTAAGTGAAGCGACACGCCGTGCTGCGGCAGGTGCTCCTGAACCGGTTCTGCCATTTCCGGATCCAGTGGCGGCAAAACCTGATCCAGCATTTCGATGACCGTTACTTGGATGCCGCGGCTCGCCAGGTTCTCCGACATTTCGAGCCCGACCAAACCTCCACCCACGACCACGGCACGGTCGATCTTCCGCCCTTCGATCCAGGATCGGATTCGCCGACTATCGGGAATTGTCCTCAGGACGAATATGCCGGGCAGATCGATTCCGGGGAGAACCGGGCGAATCGGTGACGCACCCGGGGAAAGCACCAGCGCGTCATACTTCTCTCGGTAAGTCTCGCCGGTAGCGAGGCGCTTCACCACGATCTCGCACTGATCGCGATCAATCGCCATGACCTCGTTTTCGGTGCGTACGTCGATCCGGAAACGCGTTTTGAACAGCTCTGCCGAAGCGACCAGGAGTCTCTTCTCGTCTTGTATGACGTCGCCGACGTAGTACGGCAGGCCGCAATTGGCAAACGAGACATACGGTCCGCGATCGAAGATGACGATCTCCGCCTCTTCGCAGAGTCGTCGTGCCCGTGCCGCGCAGGAAGCCCCACCGGCAACACCGCCCACTACCAGAATTCTTTTGCCCATAGACTATGGCGCTCCTTCCCAAACAACTCGGCTCGATATCAAAGGAGAAATGCGAGGAGCAAGGTCATCGTTACAAGGATATCAGCGGCAAATGCCCGGCGTAGCACCTCGCGCACCCGTGAGCGCGAGACGGCGGGCATTAGATTTCATGGGCACGTCGCGTTTCTTTCTCAAATAGGGGCTTGAGATACATGGGAATTGCGGTCATCGATTCGGCTCGCAAAAGTGTTACGAAGTTCTCATCCGAGAACAACGTCGCAAATGTTGTGTTGAGGAGACGAAGGGAGCGCGAGGCTTCCGTAGCGCCAGACTAACAGCAGGGTGGCGCGTATGGCGCTGCCGAAATTAAATGGACTGTGTGCAGCCCATTCCCGCCTGTAAGTCTTTTAGAATCTGGGGTGGGAGATGGGAATCGAACCCACAACGTCCGGAGCCACAGTCCGGTGCTCTGCCAGTTGAGCTACTCCCACCGCAAACAATGGATTATAGCAGGGGCAAACGCCACGCTTAGTGAGTCGCCGCCAACCGGCGGCCCAGCGGCACCGGGACGAGATCAATCCAGTCGTTGGCGCCCGCTTCGCGCACGAAGGTCAACCGGTTCACCAGCACGCGTCGCGTTTCCCGGTACTCTTCCCACCGGCGCAGCGCCTCTTCCAGCGCGGTCTCGGCCTGTTCGACCGCGTCCATGCGGAAGATTGTCAGGTGGGGCATATACGGCCACTGTTCCTCCGCCTGCAGCACGTCCACGTTCAGCCGGTCGTGCAGCTCGCGCATCCGGTAGGCGGCGTGCGCGACGCGGATGAACACCGTCGGCGTGATCGGCACGAACGAGGCCACCTCGCCAAGCACGATTTCGAACGGTTCCACGTCGCGGCAGACGCGCTCCAGCGTCGCCAGCGCCTCCGTCTCCGAGCCCTGTAAAATGCGCGGCGGAAGAATTGTGATGTGTGCGGGCAAATGCGCTTGCTTGGGATGAAACTCGCGCCGCAGGCTCTCTATCAGGGCGCTGACCGGACTCTTCACATAGGCCACGAGAGCATATTGCGGAGGAGCCATGGTTGGCGACCATTATATTCCTTTATATTCCTTGCCGGTCCAATCATGGCGTGGACGGCAGGTTTGCGTGAGGGACGGTCAACGCCGCAGAGCCGGACCGCTCACCTTGGCCGCGTTTGCCCGGGACTCGCGGGCACTCCCAGCAATCGTAGGAACGTCATCATGGGGCACCAGTTTGTCAGGCCTGACTGGAACAGGTTCAATCCGACAAACGCGGTGAACAGGAAGAAGTACGGGCTCAGCCAGTAGCCCAGGGCAACGGATGCGATGACGAACGTGCCCGCGATCAGGCGCAGCCAACGATCTATGGTCATTCGGAAACCTCCTCAGGAATTTGTGCGGTGGGGCCTGCGGAAGCGAACTTCGGGATGCCGCGGTCGTTCCGCTTCTGGCTCATGTAATAGAGAACCGGCACCGCCATGCGCGAAAGCACGGTGGAGGCAACCTCGCCGGCCATGAGCGAGAGTGCGAGTCCCTGGAAAATTGGATCGAAGAGAATGACGCTTGCGCCGACCACAACCGCTGCGGCCGTCAGCAACATGGGGCGGAAGCGCACCGTGCCGGCGTCCACGACCGCGTTTTCCAGGGACATGCCCTGGGCGCGGCGCAGCTCGATGAAGTCAACCAGAATGATGGAATTGCGCACGATGATGCCGGCGCCGGCAATGAATCCGATCATGGAGGTCGCGGTGAAGAATGCGCCCAGCAGCGCATGCGCCGGCAGGATGCCGACCAGTGTCAGAGGGATGGGCGCCATGATCACCAGCGGCGTCCTAAAAGAACCGAACCAGCCGACCACCAGCACGTAGATCAACACCAGCACCGCAGCGAAGGCCAGACCCAGGTCGCGAAAGACCTCGACGGTAATGTGCCACTCGCCGTCCCACTTCAACGCGTAGCGTTCGGAATTTTCCGGCAGCGCGGTGCCCATGTCCTGCTCGATGGAGTAGCCGGCCGGGAGCTTGATGTCGCCGATGGCGTTTTTCATACCCAAGATGGCGTAAACCGGGCTCTCCTCCTGGCCGGCGACGTCGCCGGTGACGTAGACGACTGGGCGAAGATTCTTGCGGTAGATGTAAGGCGTGAGTGTGGTTTTCTCGACCTCAGTGATCTCGCCAAGGGAAACCATGCCACCGGCGGCGTTCGGGACTTTGAGATTTCGCAAGTCCTCAATGCTGGAACGCACGGCACGCGACAGGCGCACTTCGATGGGAACGTCCTCGCGCGCTTCGGGCTGATGCAGCAGGCCGGCCTCGGTGCCGCCGAGCGCGATCTGCATGGTGCGGGTGACCTCGGCGGCGGAGACGCCGTTGAGCGCAGCCTTGTCCAGGTTCACCTTGAGCGCGTATTGCGTCTGCGGATCCTGGACGTACCAGTCCACGTCAACCACGCCCGGCGCGCGCTGGAAAACGTCTTTCACCTGGCGTGCGAGGTCGATCTGGCGGCGGTAATCGGGACCGTAAACTTCGGCTACGAGCGTTTGCAGCACCGGTGGACCGGGCGGCACCTCGGCAACTTTGATGCGCGCGCCAAACTGCTGCGCGATGGGCTGCAACTTGCCCCGGATGCGCTTGGCGATGTCGTGGGATTGTGCCTTGCGATCTTCGCGCGGCAGCAGATTGACCTGGATGTCTGCCTGATTGGGGCCGCGGCGCAGGAAGTAATGACGCACCAGGCCGTTGAAATTGTACGGACCTGAAGCGCCGGAGTAGATCTGGTAGTTCGCGACCTCGGGTTCCTGGACGATCTTGGCGGCCAGTGCCTGGGCGGCTGCGGTGGTTTGCTCCAGGGGCGTGCCGTCCGGCATATCAATGATCACCTGGAATTCGCTCTTGTTGTCGAAGGGCAGCATTTTCACGCGAACCAGCTTCAACGGGACCAGCAGCACAGCAAGCAGAAGAAGGGTGACGACTCCAACCAAAAACATGGCGCGCTTGCGGCGATCCGCGATCAGCGGATTCATCACACCGCGATAGAGGCGCGTGGTCCAGCCTTCGGCCTCGTGCTTGGCGGCGCCGTCGCCGGCCTGCTTGCCGAGAAAGCGCAGCGCGGCCCAGGGTGACACGACGAAAGCGACCACCAAAGAGAAGATCATGGCCGCCGAGGCGCCCACCGGGATGGGGCGCATATAAGGCCCCATCAGGCCGCGGACGAAAGCCATGGGCAGAATGGCGGCGATAACGGCGAAGGTGGCGAGAATGGTGGGATTTCCGACTTCGTCGACAGCTTCGACGGCGACGTCCATCCGCGGGCGGCCGAGGTTTTCGGGCAGCCGCAGATGTCGGACGATGTTCTCGACCACGACGATGGCGTCGTCAACCAGGATGCCAATGGAAAAAATGAGGGCAAAGAGGGTGACCCGGTTCAGGGTGTAGCCGAAGAAATAGAAGATAGCGAGCGTCAGGGCGAGCGTAACGGGAATCGCGACCAGCACGACCCCGGATTCGCGCCAGCCGAGGGCGAAGGCGATCAGCAGCGTCACGGAGATGGTCGCCAGCAGCAGGTGTTTGAGCAATTCGTTCGATTTTTGTTTCGCGGTCTCGCCGTAGTTGCGCGTGATGGTGACATTCAGGTCCGCGGGGAGCAGGTAGCCGCGAAGCGAGCGAATCTTGTCCTGCACGCGTTCGGTGATCACGCTGGCATTGGTGTTCTTGCGCTTGGCGACCGTGATGGTGACCGCGGGATACTGCGCCGGGTCACCCGCCGCATGGCCGTTGCCGAAGAGCACGTAATTATCGGCCTCGGCGGGACCGTCCTCGATTTTCTGCACGTCGCGGAGGTACACCGGCCGGCCGCTGTGCACGCCGACAACGACCTGCTGCAATTCATCCGGGCTGGAGAGAAAACGTCCGGCGTCCACCAGGATTTCCTGGTTGTCGCGCGCGAAGCTGCCGGCGCGCGCCTGCTGATTGGCGGATTCCAGCTTCGCGGTGACCTGGATCGGCGAAAGGCCATAGGCGGCGAGGCGTTCCGTGTCGAGGACGACTCGAACTTTTCGCGGCAGCCCGCCGATAATTTTTGTTTCAGAAACATCGTCGAGCTGCTTGAGGGAATTCTCGAGCTCACCGGCGATGCGGCGGAGCGAAGCGGCGTCGTAATTCTTGCCCCACAGCGTCAGCGCCATGATGGGCACGTCGTCGATGGAACGGACCTTGATCAGCGGCTGGGAAACGCCAGGCGGGATGCGATCGAAGTTGGCATATAGCTTGTTGTAGGTGCGGAGAATCGCGTCCTCTTCTTTTTGCCCGACGTAGAAGCGGACGATGACCATGCTCATTCCGGGCTGCGAGATCGAGTAGATGTACTCGACCCCGGGCACCTCGCGCAGCAGCTTCTCCATGGGAATGGTGACGCGCTGCTCGACTTCGGCGGCCGATGCGCCCGGCATCTGGACGAAGACGTCTAGCATGGGTACGACAATCTGTGGTTCTTCCTCGCGTGGCGTCTGCCAGATGGCGAAGGCGCCGAGAAGCAGCGCGGCGATGATCACCAGCGGCGTGAGCTTGGAAGCGATGAACGCGTGCGCGATTTTTCCGGCGGCGCGAAGATGTGTGCCCACGGCCACCATCAATTCACTACCTTTTTGCCGGCCAGATCACGGCTTCCGGGCACCGCAATGAGGCGCTCGCCGCCGGAAAGTCCGGAGAGAATCTCCACATTGTCGCCGGCCGGCTTGCCCAGCGTGACGTATCGCAATTCGATCTGGTTGTCGGCGGCGACCACGTACACGCCATGTA
This sequence comes from Terriglobia bacterium, assembly GCA_020073185.1. NCBI lineage: Bacteria > Pseudomonadati > Acidobacteriota > Terriglobia > Terriglobia bacterium. The sequence goes on along the minus strand of JAIQFT010000041.1, from coordinate 16,913 downwards.
TCTGGCCGCGTTCCAGCAGGGCGGCTCGCGGGATGACGATGGCTTCGCGCTGGCCGCGCGGAAACTGGACGCGCCCGAACAGTCCGGAGCGAAGGCGGGCATCGGCTGGAAGTTCGAGTTTGACGACGAAGCTGCGGCTGGCCGGATCGGCAGCAGGAACGATTTGAACGACTTTGGCGCTGAGGTCAGTTGCGAGGGCATCCACTGACACGCGAGCGGTGGCGCCCAGAGTCACAAACCGCAGGTCGCCTTCATCCACGGAGGCTTCCAGCCGGAAGCGGTGCGTATCTTCGATGGTGATCAGCGGAACGCCGGGCGATGCGAGCGTGCCCGTGTCCACAAGCTTGGCCGTGATGACCCCGTCGAACGGGGCCCGGATGCGGGTGTAGCTGAGCCCCGCCCTGGCCTGCGCTTCCATGGCGCGAGCCTGCGCGATGCCGGCCTGCGCCTGATCGCGATGGGCACCGGCGGATTTTTGGCGCGCTTGCACCTCGTCCATTTCGTGGGGACTCACCGATTTCTTTTCGTACAGGCTCTGATAGCGGGTGAGCGTCGCGCTTTGCAGGCCATAATCCGCGTCGGCGGCGGCAATTTCCTGCTGGGCGGCATTCACGGCGGCAGAAGCGCGTTCCAGTGACGCGCGTTGCTGCGCGTCATCGAGCACGACCAGCACGTCGCCCCGTCGAACCCGCTGTCCCTCTTGCGCGCGGATGGATGCGATGGCGCCGGAGACTTGCGCCGAGAGTTGACTGGTTTGCAGCGCCCGGATGGTGCCCACCGCTTCGACGAAGTCCGGCACTGTCTTGCGTTGCGCTTCCAACATCGCGAGACCGCGCACCACTTCCGGGGTTTGCGCGACAGGCGCTTTCTGGTCGCTGCAGCCGGTCGATATCAGCGCTGCCAGGACGGCAAGAACGAAGATGATCCTTCTCGTCATCATTATTGCTTCACCACGGGCGAGTTGAGGTCCAACGCGCCGGTCGCCAACTCCAGGCCGGCGTAGCTGGTTTGCAGCCGGTACAACGACTGCCAGGAATCGGTTTGCGCACGCAGAGCTGCTTCCTGCATGCGGAGCAGGTCGGTGATGGTACTCAAGCCGGCTTCATAGCGGTTTTGTCCGATACGCAGGCTCTCCTGCGCCTGGCCCGCGGCAGCGCGCGCCACCTCGACCTGCTGCCGGGCGGTGTCGAAGTCGAGATAGGCCCTGCGGACTTCAAGGCGAATGTCGTTGGCCGCCGCCTCATGCAGCGCGTCAATGCGGCTCTTCAGTGCGTGCTCACGCGCGAGGCGCGCGCGCTTGGCGCCTCCGTCGAAAACATCGACCTGGAGCTCAAATCCGGCCATCCAGTTGTTGCCGCCGCCGCCGGCGAATTGCGGGTTGTCGAGTTGCCAGTCGGCGATGACGTTCAACCGCGGTCCGAACGATGCCTTGGCAGCACGCACGCCGTCGGCCTGAACTGCCTGCCGCATGGTCAGTCCCCGCAGGTCGGGACGCTGCTCGAGGGCGCGTTTTTCCAGTTCGTCGAGGCTGGCAACCGGCAGTGGCTTCTCCGCTAGCAGATCGGCAGGTTCGAATGGCGTATCGGGTGAAATGCCCATCTCAAGGTTGAGCTGTGCTCGCGCCAGCGCCACCGCATTGCGCGCGAGAATCAATTCCTCCTGCCGCGCAGCATGGTTCACCTGCGCGCTGAGGAGATCGCTTTCCACCGCCATTCCGGCTTGAACCTGGGCCCGGCTGCGGTCGAGGATGGACTGCGAGGTCTTGAGCGCTTCCTCGGCGACGTGTTGCTGTTTGACCGCAAGCAGCAGACCGGCATACGCCTTGACGACACGCATGACCAATTCCTGGTCGCCGCGCTGCAGCTTGCGCTGGGCGACGCCGTCCATGCGCCTGGCCTGCCGAAGCCGCAGCCAGCTCACGCCGGAGTCGAACAATTGCCAGCCGCCGGAGAAGCGCGTAGCGAAGTTGCCAAACGGAGTGGGCGTGTTCAGCCGGTTGAGCGCGAAGTCGGAGGCGGAGAATCGTTGTTGGCGCAGCCGACCGCCAAATACGAATACCGGGTCATTGCCGCGCTCGTATGCTTCCGTGAACTTGATCTGTGGGAACAGCGCGGATCGCGCCAGCTTGATGTCGGCCGTCGCCGCGTTTTTCTCGAACCCGGCCGCTTTACGCGCCGGATTCTTCTCCAGCGCGGTGGTCACCGCCTGCGCCAGCGTCAGGGTGGTTTGCGCGAAGGCAGCCAGCGGCAGCCCAAACGCCGCGAGCAGTGCCGCGATCAGGCTGATGGCGGTAACGGGTTTCATTGTCCGTGGACTCCAGCCGCCACAAGCTCAGCCACGTGCGCGGGAATGATTTCGAAGGAAGTTGTGAATTCGGCCGACTTCTGTACCATCGCACCCACCGAGCAATACTTCGATTCGGACAGATGGATCGCGGCGGCGACGGCTTCGCGGTCCACATCCACGCCGGTCAGGATGTGCCGGATGCGAACCCTGGTGAACACCTGCGGAGGTTCGGGCGCCTGGTCAGCCTCGACATGCACCTCGTAGGCAGTGACATTTTGACGCTTCTTGCGCAGTATGTTGATGACGTCGAAGGCGGTGCAACCTGCCAACGCGGCCGCCACCAACTCGATCGGCTTGGGGCCGGTGGCGCCGACGGCGTCGTCAATGATGACGTGGTGTCCGGTGCCGGTAGTGACGACAAACTGGCGGCCTGTTCCCGAGGTCTGGGTCAGGGCGACGGAAGCCTGGATCATGGCAAACCTCCATTAGCGGAACACGGATAAATGCAGTCCAACGGAGATTTGTTACAGGATTGTCGGGCGCCTTGTCAGTGATTCCAATGGCTAGCGGGCGGCTTTTGCGGCGGAGGATTCCCGAAGTAGTTCGTGGAACTGGGCGCGCACCTTGGTTTTGAGTTCCTCGGTACAGTGACGCTTGCAGCGGCGGACGGTTTCCTCCAGGCTCGCCAGATATGCCTTGCAGGGAGAACAGTCGCCGAGGTGGCTCTCCATGTTCTGGCAAAGCGAGGGATCGAGTTCCTGATCGAGGTAATCGGAAAGCATGGAGAACAGCCGTTTGCAGCGCAGTGCCGCCTGGGGTTTTGCGCCGGTGGCGGCGGTTTTGACCTTGCGCGCCAACTGATTGCGGAGGAAGACTCGGGCGCGGTGCAAGCGCACGCGTACTGTGCCTTCGCGAAGCCCGGTGATGCGCGCCACCTCCGCGGTGGAGAGCTCTTCCATGTCGTGGAGAACCAGAACCATGCGATAGTCGGGCGGGATTTTCAGCACCGCGCGCTGCAGTTCTTCGCGATTCTCCGCACGCAGGAGTTGTTGTTCCGGGCCGCCTTCGCGGGAAGCGGTGAGCGCCTCCAGTTCGCTGCGGTCGGGGAGGAGTTCGTCGAGCGAAAGGTCTTGTTTGGGGGCGAACTTGCTGCGCCGCCGGCTCATCAGGCAGCGGCTGCGCGCAACCTTGTACAACCACACCGCGAGTGCCTCTGGGCTATCAAAGTTGGAGAGTTCAGGTACCGCGCGGATCAGGGTTTCTTGAGCTGTATCCTCGGCGTCCTCACGATGACCGCACACCTTCATGCTAAAGGAAAAGGCGGTCTGCCGGACAAGCGCGAGTGCACGCTCCATCGACTCCGGATCGTCGTTTCTCAATTCGGCAATGGCCCGGAACAGTTCAGTTCGCACGCACTCCTAGTGTAGTCCTAGGCCGAATGAAGGCTGCGACCGAGTTGTAGGTTGCGGTAAACCAAACGAGTCAGAGCAGGACTCAGCCTCGAGTAGAGTATGCGGCATTTTCTCGCAGATTTTGCAGCTCATTTCGCGAATCGGTTATGAGGTGGCGGTGCGCAAGCCGTACAGCCGCAACAGGTTGGCCCGCATCGTCTCCGTGCTCAACCGGTCGCTGAACAGGCGGGCACACAGCAGATGATTGCCGCAGAAGATGTTCAATAAGCCCCTGGACCAACGCCAGGGGGTCGACGATCAGGGGAGGCTGGTTACGTACGCGGCGCAGGAAACCTCGGCATCCACTCATGGGCGGATAACGGAGAGTCCAAGGATTTGTTCGAACGGATCGAAGTCGCGATCTCGGTGCAGTAGGGAATGCCCATCTCGAAGACAGAACGTGGCAATTAAGCAATCGATGGTCTTGCGCACGGTGTGACCTTGTTGACGAAGCTTCCGGAAATTCCGAGCCGCCGCAACAGCCAGCTCCACCCCGCCTGTCTCGAACACCTCAAACTTGCCGAGCTCGCGCTGCACCCGAGAAAAGGAGAGATCGTCGCGAATACCCTGAAGAACCTCACAGAGGATCAGATCTGTTAATCCAAAACGTCGTCGATCGAGTTCGACGTTTAGCCAGTCTGTTTCGGGGTTCCGCGCACCACGCAGGTAGTCAACCCAGACCGTAGTGTCCACGATCACCACGCGGCATCCTACTCCGACATACGCCCGAGGCGCGAGATGTTCAGATCACCGTGCCATTGGATCTTACCCCGCAGCCGGCGGATCGTGGCTTGAGCACGAGTCTTAATGAGCAGTCGCAGCCCAGCTTCCACGACAGCTCGCTTTGTCCGCGCACCACTACTCCTAAGCGCCTGGCGCATCAAACGGTCGTCGATGTCGATATTGGTCCGCATCTTATCGGGAACTCTCCTGATGTGTAAATATCTCATCTTTTTGTGTATTCGTCAACAGTGCCCCAAAATCAGTCGAGAGTTCGGAATCCTACCGATTCCCCCCATACTCCTCGTCGCTATAGGCGAGATCGCTTTCAGCCCGGTTGCCCTTATCGACCACTCTCCGGGCCCGACAAGCTCAAAGGTTTGTGTCAAGGCTGAACGGCTCTTGCCTAGCACAACCGAGGTTGCGTCAATTCCGATTGCGTCAAAACGTTGCGTTCGGCATTAGAAATCCGACCCGGGTATCTATCCTGAGGCAGGAGACGCAAACTCTCCGACCTCCGGTCGTCCGGTGGCTTCCACCCTGCCGTTGCCCAACGGTCGGGCCAACTCGACGTACAGCCACACGACATTCTGCGGTAGACCTATCTGGACGAGCCGAGCCGCGAAATTCGGGGCATGGAAACTGGACGTAATGTGTAGAAGAAGCGCATGTGCTTTTCAAGCGGCGCGCATTTTTCCGGCAAGCATAATGGGTATGCGGGGCAACTAATTCTCAAGAACTTACGGGCGCCTGGTCTCGTGATTTGCTGTGCCAAAATGACGGGTTTTAGCGCAGTTTTGGCACAGTGCGATGAATCGCAGGCTAGAACCAAACTGTAAGTTGCGGTAGAATCAGAACTTAGGATGTCGGGGCGTAGCGCAGCCTGGTAGCGCACCTGCCTTGGGCGCAGGGGGTCGTTGGTTCAAATCCAATCGCCCCGACCAAGTTCTATTCTGCGTGTGTAGCGCAGAATTCGGTGTCCGCGTATGTCTTTGGCGCGCAATTCACTGCAGTGCCGCGACGCGCCGATACACGTCGTAATTATCCAACTCCTCCACTTTCGCGAATTCCTTGCGCAACAAATCAAGCAGCCGATTCCTGTCTTCGACCGGGTCGGCTTCCAGTTGTAACTCTCGCTTCACCACCAGCCAGCGTATGTTGTGCGCACGCGCCATCTGTGCGATTTCTTCGGGGCTGTACGGGTTCACGGTGTGGTCGAACATCAGCACCGGGAAGCGCGGCTCTCGGCCGGTCGCGTAGGAGAAGAGGTCTTCACCGGGGATCATCAGGAGTCCGTCCTCAGCCGGAATCTCGGCTTTAGCATACGCAACCAGCTCATCGAACTGCGGAAGCCACGCGCCGCGCGCGGTTAATCCTCGGAGCGCCGGCAGCGTCGAATGTTGCGGCTGGCCGTCGGAGACATTTGCGTAGTCCAGTCGCTCATGGTTCCACACGTAGTGCGCGCCGGAAATACATAGCGGCGCCGCGATCAGCAGCGCAACCACGACCTCGATTGCGGGGCGTTCCTTCGACCCCGCCGCAAGCCCCGTCAACGTGCTGGCGATCAAAATCATAGCCAGCGGCCACAGTGCATAGGTCGAGCCCCAGACCTGCTGCGACAGAAATGCCCCGTGCACCGTCGCGATCACAATGAAGGGCGCCATGAGCGTCATGCCTTTTCGCTGGCGCGCGGTCCACACCGAAGCCAGGAACGAGACGATCAGCAGAAACGGCCACAGCGATAACAGGCACTCCGCTTTGTCGGATGAATCGTTTCCGCCCAGCAGGCATGCCGACGTCCCTAGGAACGGCACTGACAGCAGAACTGCCGCGAAAATTACCAACCCGCTACTGGCGCGGCGAAGCGATAGCAAGAGCGCTCCCGCAACGAACGCGGGCAGCCACCACAGTAGAAGCCGGTTGTCGTACACCGACAGCATGTTGCTGAGCGAAGGCATGCGCCGCGCGGCCGCATACTGTATCGTCCAGTGCTGATAATTCTGCAGCCCCGCGGTGAAGTGAATCACCATCGCCGCCAACGCCAGTCCCGCGGTGATGCCGCCGAGCATGAGGCCGTAGCCGCGTACAGCTTGCTCGCGTCGCCTGTCGAAAATCAGCAGTGCCAGGATCGCAAGGACTGCGCTGCCGAGGAACGCCAGCCCGGTGTTTTGTTTCACCAACGGCGGCACAACCAGCGCCAGGCCGCTGAAGAAACTCAGCGTAGAAGGGAATCCCCTTTCTTCCACGTGCAGCAGCAAGAGTAGGCACAAAAGGATCGCGAAGGTGCAGTCGCAGTCGTAAAACGGGTGCGGGAAAATGCAGTAAATCCCCAGAACGGTCAGTGGCGCGCTCAGCACCGATGCCACGAACCGCGGCCGCTCAACCGCCCCTCGCAGCAGCCTCAGGAGAATTCGCCAGCTCAGCACCGTCGCGACTCCGCTGACCACGGCGCAGTACAGCACGTGATGCCAGAACGCTCTTCCGGCGAACTTGATGAGCGCCGCTTGCGTCACGAACGTCAAAGGCGGATAGGGAAGCGGAAAGTCTCGATAGGGAACCTGCCCCAGGGAAATTCGGTACGCGTTCTCCAGGATGTAACTGAGGTCCCACAACACACCCAGCCTTGAGTTCTGCCATACCACAACCATGGCAGTCGCAAGAAAAAGCAGCAACCCGACAACGCCGTCCGACCATCCGCGAAGCTTGCCTTGCTCACGCACGTCAAAAACATGGTATCGAACCAGGCGGGCGCAACGCTCAAGGCAGGATCGAAATTTGCGCCACTGCTCCGCCTTGGCGCTGATCAACCGTTTCTGGACAACGGCTCCATGCCCGGGGGCGTAAGCATTCGGCCGTCCAACGACTATCGGCCCTTGGCTGTGCAGCTTTCTGCCGCCTTCACGCATCTTTATGAGCAGCCTTGCAGCTCGGAACTTCTTCCGCACGCGGGGTTTACAATACTGCCAGTGAGCATCGCACAATGTCCGACGCCGCTGATGTCTCGCGGCAAGCCGCGGCGGGCCAGCTTCGCCGCGGTACTTTGCCTGCTCCTCATGTGCGTCATTTCCTATGACGCCATTCACGTTCACCGCTCGGTTGGCCCGCTGGAAAGCGCGCCGCTGACGCCGCATCACTGCCTCCTGTGTCTTGCCGCACATTTTCCTGTGACCATCAGCGCCGCCCCCGTGGCACCCCTGCCGCGCTTCACCTGCGCCGCGCCGTTGCCCCTGCAGCAGGCCGGCTCCTACGAATCGGCGAAAACCTTTCCCCTGTACACCCGACCTCCGCCTCAGGCTTGAATCTTCCTCGGCCGTTTCAATCCCGGTATTGATGTTGCCGGGGCGCGTCCGATTTCGCGGACATCGGCAGCCATTCTGATTGCAAGCAGGAGGTTCCCCATGCAAAACCGCCGTTGGGGCGTTGCATTGATGATCTTCATTGTTTTGGCGAATACGCCGGCGGCTCGCGCCCAGCAGAGCCAAGACGACCGCATCAAGGCGATCGAGGAGCGCATCATCCTGCTCGAAGGCCAGGTGCGCATGCTCAAAGCGCAGCAGGAACAGCAGGCCCAGGCTGCCGCAGCCACTCCCACCGCGCCCGCTTCTGCGTCGCTGCAGGCTACGGCCACGCCTGTGGTCGGCGGCGCCGAGCAGGCCGGCGCGTTGCCGGTATACGGCGGAGCCTCAGCCGCATCCAAGGCACTCAATCCCGACATCAGCGTCATCGGCGATTTCCTCGGCTCCATGGGTCACAATCCCATTACTCCGACGCCCGCCTTCCAGATGCACGAATCCGAGGTCGGCCTCCAGGCGATCATCGATCCCTATGCGCGCGGCGACTTCTTCCTCTCTTTCGGCGAAGAAGGTGTCAACCTCGAAGAGGGTTACATCACTTTCACCGCGCTGCCCGCCGGCATCGTCGCGCGTGGCGGCAAGATGCGCGCTGCCTTCGGCAAGGTGAACACGCTGCACAACCACGTGCTGTCCTGGGCCGACCGCCCGCTCGTCACCAACAGCCTGGTCGGCGGGGAAGATGGCATCAACGACGCCGGCCTGTCGTTCACCCGCATTCTGCCTGCGCCCAAGGGGCTTTTCCTCGAAGCCACCGGGCAGGTCTTCCGCGGCGACTCCGCCGACGTCTTCACCTCGTCGCGACGCAGTGACGTCAGCGCCATCGCCCACCTGCGTGGCTATCGCGACCTCACTGAGTCCACCAACCTCGATATCGGCGCTTCCTACGCGCGCGGGCACAACGACCTCGGCAGCCGCTTTCTGACCCAGCTCTATGGCGTTGACGCCACCCTGCGCTGGAAGCCGTTGCGCCGCTCGATTTACCAATCCTTCGTCGGTCGCGGCGAGTTCATCTGGAGCCAGCGCCAGCAATTGCCGCGCCTGCAGCGCTCCTTCGGTTTTTATGCCTCGGGCGATTATCAGTTGGGCCGCCGCTGGTTTGCCGGCGCGCGTTACGACCGCTCTGACCGCGCGCGCGACGATTCGCTCACCGACAGCGGTGCCTCGCTCGTGCTGACCTACTGGCCCAGCGAGTTCAGCCAACTCCGCGGCCAGTACCGGTTGACCCGCTATGCCGAGCACTTCGACGCGCACGAGTTCCTAATGCAATTGCAGTTTTCCCTGGGTGCGCACGGCGCGCATCCTTTCTAGGAGGAATGTGTGAAGGTTGTTGGAACGATGTTCGCGCTGTTGACGCTGGCCTTGCTGGCCGCGCCGCTTGCGTCCGCCAAGAAGCTCAACGTAGTCACCTCGACCACCGATCTCGCCGCGCTGGCCCAGGAAGTCGGCGGCGACCGTATCAGTGTGGAGTCCATCGCCAAGGGATACCAGGACCCGCACTTCGTCGAGGCCAAGCCCAGCTTTCTGCTCAAGCTCCGCAATGCCGACTTGCTGATCAGCGTCGGATTACAGCTTGAAATTGGCTGGCTTCCGCCGCTGATCACGCAATGCGGCAATGCACGCGTGCAGGTCGGGGCGCCCGGCTACCTTGACGCCTCGCAGTTTGCCGAAATCCTCGAGATCCCCACCGGCCAGATCACGCGCGCCATGGGCGATGTCCATCCCCTCGGCAACCCGCACTACTGGCTCGATCCCGACAACGGCCGTCGCGTCGCCAAGGGCATCGCCGCCAAGCTCGGTGAGCTCGACCCGCAGGACAGCAGCTACTTCCAGCAGCGCTTCGCCGACTTCGACAAGCGCCTCGCCGCCGCCGAGAAAAACTGGGACGAACAGATGAAACCCTTCCGCGGACGCAAGGTCGTCACCTATCACAACTCCTGGACCAATTTTTCCAAGCGATTCGGTCTCAACGTCATGGGATACATCGAACCGCGGCCCGGCATTCCGCCCACCCCGCAGCACACCATCGATATCATCCAGATGATGCGGCGCGACAATGTCAAGGTGATGCTCATCGAGCCGTATTTCGACCTTAAAACTCCCAACAGCATCGGCCGCGAAACCGGTGCGCAGGTGCTGGTGCTGCTGCCGTCGGTCGGCGGCGAGAAGCAAGTGACCGACTATTTCAAGCTGTTCGATTACGATATTGGGTTGCTGACCAAGGCCTTCAACGCGACAAAATAGACGCCGTACAGGTGGAAACATAAATGTTGCTGCTTTCGTTTCTCATCTTGCCGTTCCTTGCCAGCCTGATCCTGACGGGCATTCACGCCTACCTCGGCGTGCACGTGGTGGAGCGCGGCGTCATCTTTGTTGACCTCGCGCTCGCCCAGATCGCCGCCCTCGGTGCCACCACCGCCATCCTCGCCGGCATGGATCCGCACGGCGCCGCCGCCTACTGGATCAGCCTTGTCTTCACTTTCCTCGGCGCCGGCATCTTCGCCCTGGTGCGTGCCCACCGCGGACGCATTCCCCTGGAAGCCTTCATCGGCATTACCTACGCCGTTGCCTCCGCCGCCGCCATCCTCGCCATGAGCAAGGCCACCGGCGAAACCGAGCACCTCAAGGACATGCTCGTCGGCAACATCCTCGCCGTCTCCGGACACGAAGTGGCGAAAACCGCGGCCCTGTATGGTGGCATTGGCCTGTTTCACTACATCTTTCGCCGCAAGTTCCTCCTCATCTCCACCAACCCGAAGCTCGCCGAACAGTCCGGCATCTCCATCGGCCTGTGGGACTTTCTTTTCTACGCCTCGTTCGGCTTCGTCGTCACCTCCTCGGTGGCGATTGCCGGTGTGCTGCTGGTCTTCTGCTATCTCATCGTGCCGTCGGTTGGCGCCATGCTCTTCGCTGACAAAATCGGCCCGCGCCTCGCCATCGGCTGGACCATGGGCACGCTCGTCTCCGCCCTCGGTTGCTATTTTTCCGTCTGGCTCGATCTTCCTACCGGCGCGACCATCGTGTGTACCTTTGGCGGCGTTCTGCTGGCCATGTTCCTCGTCCGCCAGTTCATCTGGCGCATTGCCCCAATTCCGCTGCATGAACGCGAAGCCGTCTTCCACGACCGACGCTAGGGCAGCTTTCCAATTTCCTGGATCCGGTGCCGCGGGTGTGCAGCTCAGGCCTGCGGGAAAGGATGTGGTATCACTGCGCCGGGGTAGCTCCGTGCATTTCGAAACTTGCCACAATGGTTTAATATCGAACCATCGCTGCTGAAACTGAAGCTCCGATGAAACACTTCCACGGCACCGCTAGGGAGGAACGCGCCCTCGACGCTTACGTCAAGCTCCTGCGCGCCGCCGACACCGTGGATTCGTTCCTCATGTCGCGGTTGGACTCCGTCGGCCTCACGCCCAGCCAGTTCGGCGTGCTGGAGGCGCTCTATCACATCGGTCCGCTCTGTCTCGGAGAACTCGCGCGCAAGCTTTTGAAGACCAGCGGCAACCTCACCATGGTGGTGGGAAACCTGCAGAAACGCGGCCTGGTCACGCGTACGCGCCAGGCCGCTGATCGCCGCTATTACCTGGTTTCCATCGCGGAGAAGGGACGAAAGCTGATTGCGCGGGTGTTTCCACAACACGTCGAACGCATCGTTGGCGCCATGTCCGCTCTCACTCCCACGGAGCAGGAATCACTCGCCGCGCTGGCGCGCAAACTAGGCACCACCATCGCCGCGCGCAATCTGAAATCACGACAACCGACAGCGGCAACTTAAGCAAGGTCGAACAGCAGAAACTCCGACGTTTTTGACTCCGACCGTCCCGTGATTGTCAGCAGCTTGTCGTCTTCAATGCTCGCGCCATCGCCGGCCGCGAGCCGCTTTCCATTCACCTCGATCGCGCCGCTGACAACCTGGATCCACGCGCCTCGTCCTTTCGCCAGCTCGTGCTTGACGCTTTTTCCGGCCTCCAGCAGCGAGCCGTAAACCCGCGCATCCGAATGAATGGTCACCGAACCATCGCTGGCGTCAGGTGACGCGACCAGAAGCAGGCGGTTCAGCTTCTGCTGCGCCGGAAAGGTCTTCTGCTCATAGCTGGGCTTGAGCCCGCGCTCGCCGGGGAAAATCCAGATCTGCAGCAGGTGCACCAACTCGTCTTTGGAGTGGTTGAACTCGCTGTGCAGGACTCCGGTTCCGGCGCTCATGCGCTGCACGTCGCCGGGAACGATGGTCGAGCCGGTTCCCAGGCTGTCCTGGTGCGCCAGCGCGCCCTGCAGGATGTAGGTGATGATCTCCATATCGCGGTGCGGGTGAGTGCCGAAACCGCCGCTTGGCTGGACGGTGTCCTCGTTGATCACGCGCAGGCTGCGGAAATGGGTGTGCTTGGGATCGTAATAATCGGCGAAGGAAAAGGTGTGATAGGTGTTCAGCCATCCGTGATCGAAATGGCCGCGCTCGGCTGCGGGACGAATGGTGATCATAAGCAATCTCCCGCCTCATGAGATGCTTGAACGTTGAAGCAAGATTCAGGAGTAGTTTAACGTTGAAGCGTATTCGGACTCGCGCTTCCCGCCCCGCTTATTCCATGCAGCAGGCGCCCGGCCCGCGGGAGAGCCCTCAAGTGGAGGGCCCGGCGCCGCAGGCGGCGGTCGCTGGTGCGCCGGGGTGCGCGGCCCCGGCAACGAAGACGGAAAACTGCTGCGCCAGGTTGCGGCCATGGCAGCTCGGACATTCCGGCTGGCGCGAGCCGATGATCAGGGCCTCGAAAGGCTTCTTGCAGTCCTTGCAGATGTACTCGAAGATGGGCATAGTAACTTTCGGTTCGTCCCAGATAAAAGGCAGAATCCTCAACTTTCGTTACATTGAATTATAAGTGTCCACGCAAGAAACCAGCAACGCCGGAACTCCGCCGGCAACGCGCGTGAGCGAGGCCTTCGTGCCGCGCCGCGGGCTGCGCGGCGGCCACCTCCAGACGCTCGCCGGGCATTTCCTGCCGCGGCGAAATCTGCTGCCCGCGGCCGAGGGCCGCTTGTTCACCGTCGATGAGGGCGTGCAGGTGCGCTGCGATTGCCACTGGCAGCAGGAGCGCAGCGCGGCGGTGACAATTGTCATTGTGCATGGACTGGAAGGCTCCAGCGAGTCTTCCTACGTCATCGGAACCGGAAGCAAAGCCTGGGCCGCGGGCATGAACGTGGTCCGCATGAACCTGCGCAACTGCGGCGGCACCGAGGGGCTGGCGCCCACGCTCTACCATTCCGGCCTCTCCGGCGACGTCGGCGCGGTGGTGAACGAGCTGATCACGAGAGACCGATTGCCGCAGGTGGCGATCGCCGGATTCTCCATGGGCGGCAACCTGGTGCTCAAACTGGCCGGCGAATGGGGAAGCGCCGCGCCGCGCGAAGTTGAGGCCTTCGCCGCGGTTTGTCCGGGCATGGACCTGGCGGCGAGCGCCGCCGAACTGCATCGTGCGTCGAACCGCATCTACGAGTGGCGCTTTCTGCTTTCGCTGTGGTGCAGCATGGGACGCAAGGCGCAGCTGTTTCCGGAAATTTTTCAACGTCCCGGCTGGCGCGCGCTGCGCAGCTTGCGCGACTTCGATGACGAAGTCACGGCACGCTACTGCGGCTTCGCGAACGCCGCCGATTACTACGCGCGGGCGAGCGCGTCGCCGCTGGTGCCGAAGATCGCCGTGCCGACGCTGGTCATCCACTCCGAGGACGATCCGTTTGTGCTCATCCTGCCGGAGACGCGGGCGGCGCTGCGGGCGAATTGGAACGTGCGCTTCATCGAAACCAAGCACGGCGGCCATTGCGCGTTCATCGAAAAAGCGAATGGCTGCGACGGGCGTTGGGCGGAGCGGCAGATCATCGAGTTCTTCCGCAATATTACTCTCCGGCAAACTTTGGACGGCCCCCCTGCCTCTAATGGAATCATAAACTTACGTGCAGGAGACGGAGCAGTGGTTAGTGGCCAGTGATAAAGATTTTCGCTTGGCGATTGCCCCATCCCGGGCGCTGGAGACGCGGGAGCGCAAGAGTATGGCGGCGAGCAGTAGTATTCCTGCCGAGACCATATCGGAGCCCAGTGCCAACGTTAGAGGCATAGCGCAACCCAATTTTGGACACCAGTTCCGAAACGGAACTACAGCCGCAAGTAATACTTAGGTAGGCTGTAAAGATTCGGCGCATACTGCGCACGCTAGTAAGTGATTGGTTCTATTTTCGGAACAAGATCGTCTGTGAGGACTTCCTCGCAGAATCGCGGGCGATAATCTTGGACATCAGTACTGCTCGATCGATACCACAGCATGCCCCGTCGGAGGCGCTTATGCCGACGCGCTGAAGGGTGAGTAAAGATGTCCAATGAAGACAAGAACGAAACTGCCAAGGCCGGCAAACGAATCACAGTGTTGCTCGGCGAAGAGGCATTGATCATTCGGACCGCACTGCAAGCGATGCTCAGTAAGATCAAAGACGTCTCCGTTGTAGGAGCCGTGCGCATGGAAGACTTAGTGGAAACAGCGCGAAAGCTGGAACCAGACCTGGTTCTGATGAGCGTTACGGATCCTCAGCCACGTCACGTACTGTTGGTTAAGACATTGGTGAGTGTGGCGAACAACCCCGCGGTGGTGCTCCTGTCGCGGCACAAGCACGCCGAGTCTGTGCGCGAGTTCTTTGCGGCAGGCGGCTCGGCGCGCGTGCTCGACACCGCGTCCGTAGCCACGCTGACGGCGGCGATTCGGCGGGCCGCTGCAGGACGCAAGTACATTTGCGCGGACATCAGCGATGAAGTCGTCGCCGCTCTCGTCGGCGACCAAGGCCGCCCACACCATGGCGTGTTAAGCCGGCGAGAAGAAGAAGTCCTGCACTTGATGGTGCATGGCCACGGGCATAAAGAAATCGCAGTCAAGTTGGGCATTTCCCCGGCCACAGTGGAAACGTATCGTTCCCGATTTGCCGAGAAACTGGACCTGCACTCGCGTCCGGAATTCATCCGCTATGCGTTAAGCCGTGGAATCCTGAAGACCCACAATCGCGAAAACGACTCTTGAGGCCAGCAGAAATCCGGGTCGACGGGACGGGATGGTCATGCATTCCCTGACGCGTTGTTGTACCGGGATTTCCTGACAGCGGCATCCACAATCTGGCTGGCAGACGCGACCGGCGTCCTGTGCCAAAATGGTTCCAATGTCATTGGGGGACTCAAGAGCCTGGCAGCGGGGGGATTCGTGTCCTTGTAGCAGGCGATATTGAGAGTCCGCGCGCGGAATTGCGCGCATTCCTGGGAGCGTACCCAGCTGCTAAAAATCGCCTCCGCTAGCTGGGACGCGTTGTACACAACGACCCGGTAGGCTGTGGCTGGCATGGGGTAATTCTTTCGCTCGCCATCGGCATCGTGTCGTCCGCCTTCGTAGCGGTTGCAGGCCATCTCTGTTGACCGGACTCTTTTCTGTTCTAGTTTCGGAACAAGTGGACAAGAGTGGGGGGAATCGGGGGTTGGCGGAAAATGGCGCACAGCCAACTGGAAACTCTATGGGACATTAAAGGCGAACAGTTAGAAGCCATAGCGTTACCGGAGATGAAACGATCCGAGTTCGCAACGGAGAGGTCGCATCGCAACCATGGATCAGTTTACGGCCTTTGTCGCTCATGAGATCAATCAGCCACTGGCGGCGGTGGTGACCAATGGGAGCTCTTGCTTGCGCTGGCTGGCTATGCAACCGCCAGACCTGGACAAGGCGCGAGCGGCCGTCACCAGAGCGATACAAGAGGCGCATCGCGCCAGCGACATCATCGAGAAAATACGCGCACTGCTGGCGAAGGCAGCACCGGAGATGAAGCATCTGGACATGAATGAAGTCATCCGACAGAGTTTGGCGCTCACCAGCAGCGAGCTGGCCAGGGGCGGAGTCACGGTTCGCACAGAGCTGGCGGCTGATCTTCTTACGGTTACGGGCGATCGCATTCAGTTGCAGCAGGTGTTGCTGAATCTGATCCTGAACGCCATTGATGCGATGAATACAATCGACGCCCGGGAGCGGGCGTTGCTTATCAGGTCGTCCAGCGGCCACGAATGTGTGCTGATCCAGGTGTGCGATTCTGGAAAAGGAGTCGACCTGGACCAGGTTCCGCGCATCTTTGAGCCATTCGTCACCACCAAGGTCGGCGGGATCGGAGTCGGCCTCCCGATCAGCCGCTCCATTGTTGAGACACATGGCGGCCATTTGTCGGTTGCGCCCTTCTCGCCGCATGGCACAGTATTTACAATCAATCTTCCCGCCGCAGAGAAGGCGGCATGAGCGAGCCTCCACCCGTCGTGTACGTCATCGACGACGACGCATCGATCCGCGATGCACTCAAGAGTCTCATCCGCTCGGTGGGTCTGCACGTCGAACTCTTCGGGTCGGCACAGGATTTTCCGCAGAGGCAGCGACCGAATGCGCCGGGATGCCTGGTCCTCGATATCAGATTGCCCGGCATAAGCGGGCTCGACTTCCAGCGCCGGTTGGCTGACGCTAACATTCGCATTCCGATCATCTTTATCACAGGGCACGGCGATATCCCAATGTCGGTCCGGGCGATGAAGGCGGGAGCCGTCGAATTCCTGACCAAACCATTCCGCGATCAAGAACTGCTGGATGCGATCCAGCTCGCACTGGAACGCGACCGCCTCAGACACCAGCAAGAGTCGGAACTTGCAGCCCTGCAGGAGCGGTTTGAATCCCTGACCCCTCGGGAACGAGAGATCCTCCCCCCGGTGGTCTCCGGCCGGCTCAATAAGCAGATCGCCGCCGATATGGGGATTAGCGAGATCACGGCGAAGGTTCACCGCGCCAGCGTCATGCGGAAGATGCAGGCAGACTCTTTCGCAGACTTGGTGAGGATGACAGGTCGCCTGGGCCTCCCTAGCCCAAGGTAGAGTCCTTTCAACCAAATTGCTCGCTCCTGCTCCAAGGCATAGTACCGATCTCCCTAGCAGCCCGTGGTGTAAGTAGCTGAATTTCGGCACGGGCAGCGGCGTACTCGGTTGCGTGAGTTCGCCAAGTTTTTCGCGCGGGACATCGAGATTCCACTTCTGCACGGCCGATTCCGATCTTCCCGGCGCGGG
>JAIQFT010000040.1 GCA_020073185.1 Terriglobia bacterium | reverse complement strand
CCGCAGTGCCAAAGCACGACTTGCGGAAGCCCTGGAACAGGCCGCTGCGGAAGCGATCTCGTCGATTACTGCCGACAACGCTGTCGCTTGGTTCCGCCACTGCGGCTACAGGGTACAGCAACCATGAATCCGCTCTAATCGTATCCCAAGGATGTCGGGCCTACGCAGACTGGCTAACAGGTTGGGACATCTTCGGGAGACTGGACCGGGCGGAAGCGCCAGCACCCTCGGCGGTCCAGCGAGGCCTTAGCGATTGGGATTGTAGGAACTGGCGGAGAGGGGGGGATTCGAACCCCCGGTACAGGTTTTAGCCCGTACAACGGTTTAGCAAACCGCCGCCTTCAGCCACTCGGCCACCTCTCCGCGAAGGCGGGAACGCTTACTTTCGATAATTTACCACATGCCCCTCAGTTCTGCTGCTGATCCCACACTCCGCAGGCACTCGACGCGGTTACGCGGCGCAGGGGCGGCCGCAGCCGGAAGCCCAGCATAAGTCGAGGCAGGGAAAGCCTGCTTTTCATTGGCGCAACAAAACACTTGCAAGTGTTTCAGTCGGGTCTATAATCCGTCAACTCCAACAGGAATCTCTCCGTAGTCTGCATTCAGTAATTGGGTCCTTACATCATGCGGGAGTGGTGCTTATTCCTCAGTTCACTGGAGGGTGCACGATGAAATCGCTGCGCCTGGTCTGCGTTTGCTGCTTGTTGCTGACGCTTTCTCCTCGACTGTTCGCCCAGAGCCAGATCACGACTGGTGTGGTGCAGGGTACGGTCGTAGATCCGTCGGGAGCCGTGGTCGCGGGAGCGTCGGTAGAGGTGAACAACCCCGACACAAACTTCACGCGAAGTCTGACGACGGATTCCAACGGTCGTTTCGTTTTTCTGGCCCTGCCCCCAGGCGGGTACAAGGTAACGATCTCGGCCAAGGGTTTCGCCACGGTAGTGCAGCAGAACGTCCATCTGACGGTCGGCCAGACGATCTCGCTCAATGTCCCGCTAAAAGTTTCCGCCACATCTGAACAAGTGGTGGTGACCGCCACGCCGACGGTGGACGCAACCAAGACTGAGGTCAGCAGCACGCTCGCGCCGGTCACGGTAAGCACAACCCCGGTGCTGGGGCGCAAATTCGAGGATCTGCTCACGCTCACGCCGGGTGTCAGCATCGTGCAGGGGCCGGATGGCGACGAGATTAATTTTGCCGGCCAGCGCGGCATTTTCAACAATATCAGCCTTGACGGCGGCGACTACAACAACGGCTTCTTCGGTGAGCAGATGGGAGGCCAGCGCGCCGCTATCGATATCACCATGGATGCGGTGCAGGAATTCCAGGTCGTGGCCAGTGGAGCGACGGCGGAGTTCGGCCGCACCGCCGGCGGCGTGGTCAATGTGGTGACCAAGTCCGGCACCAACAACGTCCACGGCAGCGTCTTCCACTTCCAGCGCTTGGAGGCGCTCAGTTCCAACACCTCGGACGGCAAGCCCCTTAAGAACTTCAGCCGCGAACAATTCGGCGGCACCATCGGCGGGCCAACCAAGAAGGATAAGATGTTCTTCTTCGGCGCCTTCGAGCAGATCCTCGCCAACCTCACCCGCGACAACCTGAGCGCGCAACTGGGATCCACTCCGTGCCCGGTTCAGGCGCCCACCATCACGGCGAACGAGGCCCTGATTAACGCCAATACCGACTGTCAGCGACTCGCCTTGGTCAACTTCATCCAGAACGCCCGCGGCCAGGCGGAAGGATTGCCCGTAAAACACCCTACCCGCAATTCAGCCGTCCTGGCCAAGTACGACTGGAATATTACGCCGCGCAACAAGCTGAGCGCCTCGTTCAACTTCGACTATTCGAAGAATGAGAACCAGACGTTCGACGTGCCGACGTATGGCGATTCCGCCAACGGTACCGAGGGCCCTTCCAAGATCCAGGCGTATAACGTGAACTTGCTGACCACCGTCTCGCCCACCCAGCTCAACGAGCTGCATTTCACTTATGGCCGCGAGAACCGGCCGCGCGCCACCACCCCGTCCAACGTGCCCGCCGACACCGGCGTCGGCTTTGCGCCCAGCTTCCGCTTCGGCAATCCCTTCTTCCTGCAACCGACGGTGGACGAGATCTTCTGGCGTACCCAGATTCGCGACAACTACTCCATCGTCCACGGCTCGCATAACATCAAGTTCGGCGGCGAGTGGATCCACAGCCTGAATTCCCAGACGTTCCGCGGATTCTTCACCGGCCGCTACTTGTTCGACAGCGTGACCGGGTTCCTGCGCTACGCTTCGCCGGCCGCTGCCGGCGGTTTTGGGCCGAACACCGCCGAGTGCAGCAACGGCTCGTTCGTCACGCTGCCGGCGGCATGCCCCGCCGGTTCGACTTACAACGGCGGCCCGCTCCTGTTCTACCTCCAGGACGGCGTCCCCACCGGCCTGGTGAATATTCCGCCGGGCGCCTCCAGCATTACCAACCAGGACTATGCGCTGTTCGTGCAGGACAAGTGGCAGGTGACGCGCAATTTCACCTTGAACTACGGCCTGCGCTGGGAAGCTCAGATCTTGCCCGACCCCGCGATCGCTCCCAGCAAGACCGCCTACGGGCCATTCCTCAGCAACCCGCTGTTTCCCTCCGACGGCACACTGCACAACCAGAAAGCCGAGTTCCAGCCCCGCGTCGGAATTGCCTGGGATCTGTTTGGCACTGGCAAGTCAGTCCTGCGCGCCAACGCCGGAATCTTTAACGGCCACCAGAACATGCTCAGCCAGGTGGGCTCCATTACCACCAACGGCGCGCAACAGTTCACTATTTTCGCGAGCACCGATAACATTCGCCAGGGCTTCGCAGCGGCTCCGGTTTGGCCGAACCTGCTGACCCCCGCCGGCACCGGTATCCAGCCGTTTTCCGGCGTGCGTGTCTTTGACAGGCATTACGCCAACCCGCGCGTCTACACCGGCAACCTCGGTTGTGAACAGGAGATTTCTCCCAACTGGGCGCTCTACACCGACTTTACTTGGTCCAAGGGCGTCCACATGACCAGCTTCTATAACGTCAATGGCGCTGGCGTATTTGCCGGCGGCGGTTACTACGCCGATAATGGCACCTTTGTGCCAGCCGGCACCTTCTCGCCTGCCCTCGGCGATCTCTACCTCACCAACAGCCGGGGCAAATCCCTGTATCGTGGCTTCACCATCGGCATGAGGAAGCGCTTCAGCCAGCACTTCCAACTCGAGTGGAACTACGTTTTATCGGAGGATCTGGACAACGATTCCAACGAGCGCGACCCGTTTGACGATTTCAGACTGGATCCGCTTCGCCCGGCACGTGACTACCATTTCTCCAATCGCGACGAGCGTCACAAGTTCAACCTCTACACCTATGCGGAGCTTCCCGCTCATGTGAACGTCAACCTGCGGCTCCAGGCGCACACGCCTCAGCCCATCACGACCAGCGCATGCGCTGCCGACCCGACCTTCACCTGCAAACGCAACTCCACCTGGAAGGACAATGCTTACACCTCCTTTGATTGGCGCGCCATGCGGCCCATCAAGGTCGGCGAAGGCAAGAACATCGTTCCCATGGTGGAGATGTTCAACACCTTCAACAGCAAGAACAATGTCAATCCGTTGACGTCCGTGGCGCTGTTCAACTTCGACGGCTACCTGCGCCAAGGGGTTGGCGACCCAAGGCAGGTGCAACTCGCGGTCAAGTTCACTTTCTAGGCTCAGTCGTGCAGCATCCTGCCCGCGAGGTTGCCATTTCGCGGGCATTTTCTGTTTTATGGTTACTTCGATGGACGAACCGGCTAAGCCCCTCGGTCCCATTCGGACGGCGCACCTGTTTCCGAAGATCGAAGGTCTGCTGATCGATTTGCTCCGGGCGCTGTCGCCGGAGGATTGGGAGAAGCAAACGATCTCCCCGCAGTGGAAGGTCAAAGATGTCGCTGCGCATCTTTTGGACACGCATTTGCGCAAGCTCTCGATTGCCCGAGATGGGCATGTCGGCGAGGCCGTGGTCATCCGTTCCCCCGCAGACTTGGTTGCGTTCGTCAATCGGCTGAACGAAGAGGGCGTGCGGCTGTATCGCCGCCTGAGTCCTCCCGTGCTGATTTCGATGATGGAGTTGGCTTCGCAAGAGAGCGCCGAATATCACCAATCGCTGGACCCGTTCGCGCCGGCCAAATTCGCTGTAAGTTGGGCTGGTGACACGGCCTCGCCGAACTGGTTCGATACGGCCCGCGAATTCACGGAACGCTGGCACCATCAGCAACAGATCAGGCTGGCCTTGAATCGGCCGGGAATCATGACGCGGGAGCTTTATCACCCGGTTCTGGATTGCTTCATGCGCGGCTTGCCTCATGCCTACCGTGACCTGCAGGCTGAACCGGGAACGCTGCTGCAATTCGAGATTGCCGGTGAGTGCGGCGGCGCCTGGTATCTCCATCGAGGCCCCGAATCCTGGCGGCTCGTGGACCGTTTCCTGGGGCAAGCAACCTCTCAAGTTATCATCCCGCAGGAGATCGCATGGCGCATCTTTACCAAGGGAATTGACCGGCAGGCGGCCGCTGCCCAAGTCCAGATTATCGGCGATCTTCGACTCGGCTCTCACGTGCTGCAGATGACCGCGATTGTCGGATAGCGACGCGATCTGCGACGTAATCCAGGCATCTGTATCTAATCAGGTACGGCAGCCCGGAACGCTGCAGCCATCTGACACCAAATCCGAGGCCGATCATGGCGAAACCAATTCTGCTGAGTGTCGATGACGACGCCGACGTCTTGCGCACGATTGAACGGGATCTTCGCTCGCAGTACGGCGCCGAATACCGAGTCATGGGAAGCGATTCTCCCGAGGGTGGGCTGGACCTTCTTAAGCAACTGAAGGTCCGCAACGACAGTGTGGCCCTGCTTCTTGTGGACCAGCGCATGCCGCGCATGGACGGCGTCGGTTTCTTGCAGGAAGCATCTCAGATCTTTCCCGAAGCCAAGCGTGCGTTGCTCACCGCATACGCCGATACCAACGCCGCCATCAGCGCCATCAATCAAGCCAACATTAACTACTTCTTCCTCAAGCCTTGGGACCCGCCCGCGGAGCACCTCTATCCGCAGTTGGATGACTTGCTCGACGACTGGCGAGCTTCTTACCACCCAACTTTCGACGGAATACGCTTGTTGGGCACGCGCTGGTCGCCACGCTCGTATGATTTGCGCGATTTCCTCGCCCGCAATCATGTTCCCTATCAGTGGATCGACGTTGAGCTTTCCGCCAATGATCCGGAAACTAAACGCCTCTTGGAGGCTCTGGGCCCGGAGGCCGCCAAACTCCCGGTCATGCTGTTCCCCGACGGGACCAAGCTCCTGGAGGGCGTGCCCGCGGATGTTGCCCAGAAGATTGGTTTGCGGACGCGTGCGCAAACTAGCTTTTACGATCTGGCGATCGTGGGTGGAGGTCCGGCCGGGCTGGCCGCTGCCGTTTATGGCGCATCGGAAGGTCTGAAAACGGTAATGATTGAGCGCGAAGCGCCGGGCGGCCAGGCAGGAATGAGTTCGCTCATCGAGAACCATCTCGGATTCCCCAGCGGGCTTAGCGGCGCCGATCTGGCCCGTCGCGCGGTTGTGCAGGCTCGCCGTTTTGACGTGGAAATCTTGTCGCCGCAGGAGGCGGTCGGCATTCGCATCGAAGGGCCTTACCGCATCATCAAGCTGGCGGACGGCAACGAGATCTCCTGTCACGCCTTGATGATCGCCGCGGGAGTGCAGTGGAAGCGCCTGGCCGCTCCGGGTATCGATCGCTTGCAGGGTGCCGGCGTTTACTATGGCGGCGGCTCGACCGAAGCGCTCTCCTGTAAGGGCGAGATTGTCTATGTGGTAGGCGGCGCGAATTCGGCGGGTCAGGCCGCGATGAACTTTTCCAAGTACGCCGAGCGCGTCGTCATCTTGGTGCGCGGCGCCTCCCTCGACAGCACCATGTCACAGTATTTGATCGACCAAGTCAAAAAGACACCCAACATTCAACTGTGGACTCATGCCGCCGTGGCCGAAGTCCATGGTGAATCGCACTTGGAGGAAATCTCAGTCTTGTGTTCCGACACCGGCAAAACAGAGCGCGTGGCGGCCAATGCCATGTTCATCTTCATTGGGGCGCTGCCGCGAACCGACTGGTTGGCGAATGTCGTCGAACGCGACGAACGCGGGTTCATCCTGACTGGTCCCGATCTTATTCGCAACGGGCAACGTCCCAAGGGATGGACGCTCGACCGCGATCCGTTTCTGCTCGAGACCAATGTCCCCGGCCTTTTTGCCGTTGGCGACGTGCGCCACGGTTCCGTCAAACGCGTGGCCTCCGGAGTCGGAGAGGGATCGGTGGCGGTGCAGTTCATCCATCAGTACCTAAGCAAGGTTTAAATGATCGAGAAATCGGAATTACTTCGCGTCCCGGCATTCGCCGATCTGCCCGAGGACCAGATTGCCTGGTTCTTAAGCCAGTCGCAGGAGATGCAAGTGCACGCCGGTGAAGTCTATCTCCGCCAGGGAGATTCTGCGGACGCGATGTACGTGATCCTTGAGGGAGAAACGCAGTTGCGCGGCGAGTTTGGTGGCGAAACGGTTGTACTTTCTAACAAGTCGGGCGATGTCACCGGAACCCTGCCGTTCTCCAGGATGAAGCAGCTCGCGGTGACCGCGCGGGCAGTGACAGACAGCCGCATCCTGCGTTTTCCGGCATCGCTGTTTCCGGATCTGGTGCAGAAGATGCCGGAGTTGGCCAAGCGCCTGGTGGGCGTGATGTCCGATAGAATCCGTGAAACTACCCGCATCGAGCAACAGCGTGACCGGCTGGCTGCTCTGGGCAAGCTTTCCGCGGGTCTCGCTCATGAGCTCAACAATCCTGCTTCTGCCGCCCAACGTGCTACCA
Organism: Terriglobia bacterium; assembly: GCA_020073185.1. Lineage (NCBI taxonomy): Bacteria > Pseudomonadati > Acidobacteriota > Terriglobia > Terriglobia bacterium. The sequence goes on along the minus strand of JAIQFT010000040.1, from coordinate 30,191 downwards.
GCCAATTGCGCGACCTTCTGAAACGGATTAAGGACGCGAGTCACGAGTTGGGAAGGCGCGACCTCACCTCGGCACAGAAAGCGGAAATCGAAAAGCTGGAAGCTGCGCTCACCGGGCTGGATGGGCCGCCCCCCGATGCTCTAACCATCAGCGATTTGGAAGACCAGCTTGATTCGTGGTTGCAAAGCCACGGGCAGAGCAATTTGTGGCAATTGGCCGCCGATCTTGCGCGAAGAGGCGTCAAGCCGGAAGTCCTGCAATCGTTGTTTACCAGCCTCGACGCAGATACCGCCAGGGCCGCTCTGGTGCGGATCGCTGCGTCCGTCGAGGTGGCGACCCTGTTGAACGAAATCGAGAGCAGTACCTCGCGGATCTCCGAGCTGGTGCGTGCGATTAAGGAATACACCTTCATGGACCAGGCGCCGGTGCAAAACGTGGACATCGTGAAGAGCCTGGAAAACACACTTACAATACTGAACCATAAGCTCAAGCGGCGCGCAGTGGTGGTGCGGCGCGAATACGAGCAGGTTCCTCTCCTGGTGAATTCGTTCGGGAGCGAGCTCAACCAGGTCTGGACCAACATCATTGACAACGCTATTGACGCGATGGGGGGCAGTGGCGAGCTTCGAGTTCGGACCTATCGAGAGGACGCTTGCGTTGTCGTCGAGATCGGCGACAGCGGTCCAGGCATTCCGCCCGAGATCAGGCCCCGTATTTTTGAGCCTTTCTTCACCACCAAGGGAGTCGGAGAGGGGACGGGACTCGGTCTCGATACGGTCCAGCGCATTGTGAAGAAGCACCGAGGCAACATTCAGGTCACCTCCCGGCCCGGCGATACTCGGTTTCAGGTGTGGCTTCCCCTGGCGGAGATTCCGGCCAGAACGGCTTAGTCCGGTTCGAGTGGATGGAACAAGTAGCCGACGTGTGCTGGCGCGGCCCGCTCCCAGCGGAGGTCACTCGCGGAAGTATCGAAAGTCACTTGCGTCTGTGAGCGACTTGCGGTATCTACCACAACAAGCGCCGGGAAAGGACAGAGCCTTGGTTCCGGAATTGCATCCGCTGCAGCAGTTTTTCTTCGAGCTGGTCCACGAACATTTCCACCACGCCATCGGTTTGCGCGATCCGCAGGTGAGCGAGTACATCGCCAACATGCTCACCGAGTTCACGGAAATCGAGCAACTGTACCGCATCCGCGATGCCGCCGGACGCCCGCTCGACGACGTCGGCGAATTGCTGCTCGAAGCCGACCCCGTGTTTGGAGAAGCGCCGTCGTTCGATCGCGAGCGCGCCGTGCGTAAGCACATCGGCGACTACACCCTGTTCTTCACCGGCATGTTTCCCGAGGCGATCAATCGCTTCCGCCTGCGCCGCCAGCGCCTGGAAAATTTCGTGGATTTCATCCGCGCCGGCAAGGAGAGTTATTACATCGTCTCCAAGTTCGAGTTCTTCGAGTACGCCAACGCCGCGCCCCTATTTGCCAAGCTTGCGGCGCGCTTCGAAGAGTGCGTCTTCGGCCTCAACCAGGTGAAAAACGACCTCGCCGAGCGCCAGCATCCCATCGTGCGCCGCACCGACGAATTGCTGATGTAATGGGGCGCGCTGTTAGTGATGTGGCACGGGCGCCCTCGCCCGCGGTCGTGTAACCAGCCAGCGTGCAAGAATTTCTTTCGCACTTGCAACCGCGGACACCAACTACCAGCTCCCAGCCCCCAACCACCAACTACTTCATAACCAGCCGATAAAAACTCAACGCCGCATCGCCCTGCTTCAGCACGCGATGTCTTTGCAACGCGCCGAAGCGTTCGCCGGGTTCGTACCTCTTCTCGTGCTCGGCGATCACCACGCTCGACGGCCGCAGCAAGCACGATTGCGCCAGGAAACTCAGGATTTCGTCGTACGCCTCTTGCATCCGGTACGGCGGATCGAGGAACGCGTAGTCGCAGGCCACTGCCTGGCTGTCAAGCAGGCGCAGCGCGCGCCCCGTCTCGCGCTCCTGGATTTCAAATCCTTCGCTGATGCCCAGGCCGCGGAGGTTCTCGCGAATCACCGCCGCTGCTCGCGCCGATGATTCCACGAAATGCACCGCGTGTGCGCCGCGGCTCAGCGCCTCAATGCCCACTGCTCCGGTGCCGGCGAACAGGTCGAGCCACACCGTGCCGGCCAGCGCGTCCGGTCGCCCGGCAGTGAGCACGTCGAACAAAGTTTCGCGCAGCCGGTCCGATGTCGGACGGATATCCCTACCGCGCAGCGAGCGCAGCGCCCGGCTGCGATATTGACCCGCGATGACGCGCATTCCGCCGCTCAGTCTATCGGTCAATCAGTCTGTTGGTCTATCGGATCGCGCGAGTCGAGGCCGTCGCCAGCAATACCGTGTGACCGATTCGACTCAATCGAAAGGCCAATCGACCGATAGACCGAAAGGCCTCCCTCAACCCACCTCCACCATTTACAATGATTCGAGCAGGTGTCCCACCGATGAGAAGTTGGTCGTTTCCCGCGGGTCGAATTTTCGGCATCGACATCCGCGTCCATCTCACCTTCGCGTTCCTTCTGATGTTTGTATGGATGACAGAAGCCTCGGGGCTGGGCGCCTCCGGTTTCGGGCGCGGCCTCGCGCTGGTCGGGCTGGTGCTCGCCTCGGTGATCCTGCACGAGATCGGGCACATGCTCGCCACCCTGCAGCAGCGGCTGCCGGCGCGCTCCGTGGTGCTGCTGCCCATCGGCGGCGTCAGCTTGCTGCAGGAACCTGCGCGCCAGAAGCTGGAGCCCGACCGCGAACTCCGCATCGCGCTCGCCGGGCCGGCGGTCAATCTTTTCTTCGCCTTCATCGCCGCCGCCATCGTGCTCGGCGTCGCTCCCGAAGCCGCGCTCTGGAAGCAGCCCTTCGTTTATTCCGGCAACCTGCCGCGCAGTCTTTTCTGGGTCAACCTCTTTCTCGGCGTCTTTAACCTGCTGCCCGCCTATCCCGCCGATGGGGGCCGCATCGTGCGCTCGCTGCTGGCCCGCCGCATGGACCAGGTCCGCGCCACGCGTCGCGCCGTTTCCATCGGACAGGGCTTCGCCATGGCGTTCATTCTCGCCGGCATTTGGAACACCTGGCTGATGCTGGTGGGATTCTTCCTCTTCGTTGCGGCGCAACTGGAAGACCGTTCGGCGGTCTTTCAATCCGTGCTCGAACAGGTGCGCCTGCAAGAGGTCATGCTCACCGACTTCTCCACGCTCTCGCCCGCCGATACCCTGGAAGACGCGCTCTACAAGGCCGTCCACACGCTGCAGGACGATTTTCCCGTCGTCCGCGGCTGCGATATGGTTGGCGTCATCTCGCGGCAGAAGATTCTCGACGCCCTCCGCGCCAGCGGCAACGGCTACGTGCAGTCGGTGATGAACCGCGTCTTTTCCGTGTCGCAGGCTGGCGACACGCTCGCCGCCGCCTTCCGCAAGCTGACTTCCCAGGGAGTGACCGTGCTGCCGGTGGTGGACAGCGGCCGTCTAGTCGGCATCGTCACCCTGCAGAACCTGATGCACAGCATGTCGCTGCTCGCCGAAACCAAGCGCCTCAAGCACGACCAGGAACAAGTGCAGGAATGATTTGAGAATTCAGGTGTCTTGAGTCTTCCATCCTAAATTTCTCAGCCCAATCGGATCGCTCTCGCCAGCGTGATCGGCGGAATCGCCCGCAGCTTCTGCAGCACCGCGTCGGGCACGCGCGAATCCACGTGCACCACGCACACCGCCTCGCCGCCCGTACCGCCGCTGGGATGCGACGAAGGCGCGGGCGCCGCCGGCTCCGCGCGTCCCAGCGAGAAATTCGCAATGTTGATCTTCGCCTCGCCCAGGATGGTGCCGATTTTCCCGATCACGCCCGGCACGTCGCGGTTGCGCAGGTAAATCAGGTTGCGCTCCAGGGGCGCCTCCACGTCAATCCCGTCCACCAGCAGTAGGCGCGGCGACGTGCCGCGCAGCACCGTGCCCTTCACCTCGTGCTCGCCCTCGCGCGTCTTCAGGCTGACCGTGATCACGCTCCCCGCGCTGCCGCCGGAAACTTTTGCCTTGGAGGTCTCGCGCACGCGGATACCGCGCTCCTCCGCCATGGCCGACGCATTCACCAGGTTCGCCTTCTCCGCGAGCACGGAGTTCAGCACGCCGACGATGGCCGCGTTGCGTACCAGTGGCGTCTTGCCGCTCGCCACCGGCCCGCTGTACTGCAGTGCGATCTCCTCCAGCCCGCCTTCCGCCGCCTGCGCGATGAACGAACCCAGCCGCTCGGCCAGCGTCATGTACGGCTGCAGCTCGGCGTACTCTTCATCGGAAACCGACGGCACGTTGACCGCGTTCTGCATTACCCCGCGTCGCAGGAACTCCCGCACCTGCACCGCGATCTGCACCCCGACGGCCTCCTGCGCCTCGTGCGTCGAGCCGCCGATGTGCGGCGTCAGGATCAGGTTCGGCGCCGCCATCAGCGGCGAATTCTTCGGCGGCTCTTCCGCGAACACATCCAGTGCCGCGCCCGCCAAGTGTCCGTCACGCAGCGCAGCCGCCAAGGCCGGCTCATCCACCAGTTCTCCGCGCGCGCAGTTGATCAGCCGCGCGCCCTTCTTCATCTTGCGGATGGTTTCCGCGTTGATCATGCCGGCGCTCAGCGCGGTCAGCGCCATGTGCAAGGTGACGTAATCGGCCGCCGCCAGAACCTTGTCCAGCGCAGCCGGTTCGATCTCCGCCTGGTGCGCCACCTCCGGCGAGACAAACGGATCGTGCGCCATCACCTTCATGCCGAAAGCCCGCGCCCGCCGCGCCACCTCCATCCCGATCCGCCCCAGCCCGACAATTCCCAGCGTCTTGCCGCGCAGCTCGGTGCCCTGCAGCGATTTCTTTTCCCACTTGCCGGCGTGCATGAGCACGTCGGCGCGGCACAGGTGACGAGCCATCGCCAGCGCCATCGCCAGCGTGTGCTCCGCCACGGCCACCGCGTTGGCGCCCGGCGTGTTCATCACCGCGATGCCCAGCCGCGTCGCGGCCTCCAAGTCCACGTTGTCCACGCCCACGCCCGCCCGCCCGATCACCCGCAGCTTTTGCGCATGTTCCAGCAACTTGGCGTTGGCTTGCACGGCCGAGCGCACGATCAGCGCGTCGGCGTCGGCGATCTCGGTCGCTAGCCGGCCGTCAAGCTGGTCCGGCGTGACTATCGTCCAGCGCTTTTCTTCGCGCAGGATCTCGATCGCAGAGGAAGAGATTTTTTCCGCTACAACTATTTTCATAATGAATTGCCACTCGGAAAATTATGACAAAACTAGCCGGCGATGTTCGCCTTGGTCGCCGGCATCCGCGCGGCGTACACCTCCTGCGCCGCCGCCACCGCTGACCCGAACTCCACTTTGCCTATCCGCGCCATCACCTGCTCCAGCGCCGCGATGATGCCGATCGTGTCCAGATAATCGTAATACCCCAGGTGCGCGATGCGGAACAGCGCCGACTTCATCACGTCGCCCTGTCCCGCCGCCACCACCGCGCCAAAATTTTCCCGGAATGCCTTTACAATCACGCTCGAATCCAGCCCCTCCGGCGACGCGATCGCCGTCAACGCATTCGATGGCACGCTCGCGTACAGCTTCAGTCCCAGTGCCCGCGCCGCGGCCCGAGTCATCTCGGCGCAGGTTTCGGCGTTCGCGATCAGCGCCTCGCGCCCCGCCGCCAAGTCGCCCGAGCCCTGTTCGCGAATGTAGTCCAGCGCAGCGCCCAGCGCGGCCACCAGCGCAATGGCCGGCGTGAACGCCGACTCGCCTTTGGCGCCCGCCTTCCGCTCTTTCCGCAAATCGAAGTAATACCGTGGCGACTTCGTCGTTTCCATCCGCGACCACGCCCGCTGGCTCACCGCGCAATACGCCAGCCCTGGCGGCACCATCACCGCTTTTTGCGACCCGCCGATGATGACGTCAATTCCCCAGCCGTCCACGTCGAAGCCCGTCGTGCCCAGCCCGGTGATCGCGTCCACCGCCAGCAGCGTATCGTGCCCCGACCCGCGCACCAGCCGCGCCACGCTCTCCACGTCATGCCGCACGCCGGTCGAGCTCTCGGTCGCCTGCATATACACGGCGCGCGTCTCGGGTGTCAGCCGCCCGCGCACCGCGTCGAGCGCAAACGTCTGCCCGTAAGGCGCGGCGATCACCTCCGCCGCCAGCCCGTAGGCCTTCGCCAACTCCGTCCAGCGCTCGCCGAATTTTCCCGCCGTGAGGACCAGAACTCTGTCGCCGGGCGAAGTCAGGTTCGCCACCGACGCTTCCATCGCGCCGCTGCCCGACGACGCCATCAGTACCACGTCATTCTGCGTGCCGACAAAGCTCTTTAAATCCGCGAGCACATGTGTGTACAGCGCTCGGAAGTCCGCTGTCCGGTGATGGATATTGGCCGCGGCCATGGCCGATTGCGCGGCCGGGAGCAAAGGCGTCGGCCCGGGGGTAAAGAGCCGGTTCTTTCGCAACATGGTTGCCGTCCTTGTGTACGACCGGATTCATCCCGTCGGATACTCGCTGATCGCTGCTATTCGAGGCTGATGTTCTGATAATTGACTGGCGAAGCGGAAGCAATTCCGTTGCCGCTCAGGAACAATACCACGGCCGACGACGGATCATCCTTCTTGCGCACCAGCAACACGCCGTCGCCGTCCACGCCCTCGGGCGCTTTTCCGCCGACCCATGGAATGGATTTCACAATCCTTTTTGGCACGCGGGCAGCCAGGCCAATGTAGGGAAACCTGGTGTCGTAGCGATTTTCGTTGTCCGCCAGCAGCACGATGCGCCGCTCGCCGCCAGGGCCCACCAGCAGGTACACAACGTCGCGGCCCGTGCCCCTGCCACTGAAGTCGCCCACGATCCTCCCCTGCGGCTGTTGCCGGTTTCCCCGCAGCCAGCTCACTGCCACCGGATCCATGTCGTCGACCGTCGCTGTGCGCCAATGCCGCGTGTTGGGAATGTGGTACGCGTCCAGCGGCAGGATTCCCGACGACAGCGTCTGGTTGACACCGCTGACCGGTGCCCGATTCGGCACCTGCGTCGCCGCGAAAATACTGAGCAGCGCCACCGCCGCGCCCAGCACCATCGCGACTCGCGCCGCGATGTATCGCTCGCGCACCAGCCTTACCAGCTTCACCCGGTCGGAGCCCGGCATCGCGCGCAGTGCCAGGGTCAGCTTCGCCATCGTCTCCAGATGATCGAGCACGTGCTCGGCAGTGCTGGGCTCCGGGATTACCAGTTCGCTCAGCTCGATCGTGCCGCCGCCGATGCTCAGGAACGTACGCTGGGAGCACGCCAGCCGCTGCAGCAGGGCCGCATTCTGCTTGGTGATGTACATTCCCGCCTGCGTCGGCTGGTCGGTGCGCGTGTCAAAGCGGCTGTCGAGAAGTTCATCCGCAGTCTTCACCAGGTGTCGGCCGCCTTCCGCGACCTGCGTGCCCGCCGGTACCACCGACAGCGTGAAGGTCGCCGGCGCCTGCATGCGTATGTTCAGCCCGGGCGTGTTCTCCTGGTTGGAAAACCGCACCACCGCCGGCAGGCTTTCGTAGCTGCCCGACACCACCAGGTCCGAACTGTCGCGGAAGATTTCGCCGTGCAGCGTCAGTCCCAGCCGGCGAACCTCGTGCGCTACCTCAGCGTAGCCCGAATAAGTCATTCGCGAGCGGACAAATGCAATGCTTACGCCTACCGTCGAGAGCCCGGCCACGATGAACAGCGCGATCTGGAGTGGCGAGAGAGCTCCCATAGGAGTGTCCGGAATCGTGTAGCGGCGGAATCCATTCCGCCCGTGATGCGCGTCCCTGCGGTTTCCCCGGCTGTAACGCGGAAATATGGCTTGGCACGCGAATGATATGGCCCCGGCTCACGCCCGTGCAACACTATAATGGCTCCTATGATGACCTTCGTGTCGCGACCCCAGGAGCCCTCATGAGCATCCCTGAGCAAGTCCAGAAAGACATGGTCGAAGCCATGAAAGCCCGCGACGAGCGCCGCCTCTCCACCTTGCGCATGGTCAAAAGCGCCCTCAAAAACAAGGAAATCGACAAGCGCGCGCCCCTCGACGACCGCGAAGCCCTGCAGGTGCTGAGCACGCTCATCAAGCAGCGCAAGGACTCCGTCGAGCAGTTCACCGAGGGTGGCCGCCAGGACCTCGCCGACAAGGAATCCGCCGAGATCACCCTCATCGAAACCTACATGCCCAAGGCGGTGGGCGAAGAGGAGATCGCGGCCACCGTGCGCGCCACCATCGCCGAAATGGGCTCCCCCACCATGAAGGACATGGGCGCGGTCATGAAAAACGTCATGGCCAAGTTCGCCGGCGCCCGCGTGGACGGTAAAGTGGTCAGCGATGCGGTGAAGAAGGAGTTGGCAGGGAAGTGACGTTCACGTCCACAACCTTGATCGAGGCGTTGCGCCGAGATTCGTTCGTTAAAGCTGCCGCGCAACGAACAACAGGCAGGTGGACGATGATCGTTGTATCAGGGCACGACTTTAGTCGTGCCGCAGACGCTCAAAGCGAACTTGGGCTTTAGCCCCTGAGGGACGCATGTCGATCCCAACCCGCAATGCCGATCCGAGCCAGCCACTCCAAGCGAATCGCACCTTCTTTGTGACCACCGCCACATGGGGACACGCGCGTTTGCTGCAAAGTCACCGCATGGCCCGTCTGCTCGTTGATGCCCTGTATCACTATCGTTCCGAGCACAAATACACCTTGCACGACTTCGTTGTCATGCCCGATCACCTGCACGCGCTGGTCACGGTTGGCGCGGATATTGCCATCGAACGGGCAGTGCAATTGATCAAAGGCGGCTTTTCGTACCGAGCCTCTCACGAGCAGCAATTTCAGGGCGAGGTTTGGCAGCGTGGTTTTTCGGAGGTGCGTATCTTTACTCCCGAGGCATTTCTGGCCCGGCAAACGTACATTCGCGAGAATCCTGTCAGGGCGGGGCTGGTCGCTTCGCCTGAGCAATGGGAATACAGTTCGGCACACCCGGGCTACGAGTTAGACGAGAATCCATTCGCAGGGGCTAAAGCCCCGTCGTGGGTGGCTGCGGGCGGCACGACTAAAGTCGTGCCCTGATACAAGGGTCCTGCCCTGATACATCGCCAGCTCAATTATATCGGTTGTAAACTACGTTCCAATGGCCACCACTCAGGACATGCGCGCGGTTCGCTACGAGCCGGTCATCGGCCTGGAGGTTCATGTCCACCTCCTGACCGCCAGCAAGATCTTCTGCTCCTGCTCCACGCGCTTTGGCGACCCGCCCAACGCCAACGTCTGTCCCGTCTGTCTCGGACTGCCCGGCGCCCTGCCTGTGCTGAACAGACAAGCGGTGGAATTCGCGACGCTCGCCGCCATGGCGCTGAATTGCCGCATCAACGAACGTTCCATCTTCGCGCGCAAGAATTATTTCTATCCCGACCTGCCCAAGGGCTACCAGGTTTCGCAGTACGACAAGCCGCTCGCCGAGTTCGGCGGGATCGAAGTCCCCGCTACCGGCGGCGGCGCCAGGAAAATCGGCATCACCCGCGTGCATCTCGAAGAAGACGCGGGCAAGAGCCTGCACGAAGGCTTCCGTGATTCCTACGACCGCACTTATCTTGACCTGAACCGCTGCGGCGTGCCGCTCATCGAGATCGTCAGCGAGCCCGACATCCGCTCGCCTGAGGAAGCGCACGAGTACCTCACCCGCCTGAAGGAAATCATCCTCTACACCGGGGTCAGCGACTGCAATATGGAAGAAGGCTCCCTGCGCTGCGATGCCAACATCAGCGTGCGTCCCGCCGGACAAAAGGAATTCGGCACCAAGACCGAAATCAAGAACGTCAATTCCTTCCGCTTCATCCGCCAGGCGCTGGAGTACGAGATCGAGCGCCACATCACCGTGATCGAGTCCGGCGGACGCATCGTGCAGGAAACGCGCCTGTTCAACTCGAACGAAGGCAAAACCTACGGCATGAGGTCCAAAGAAGAGGCGCACGATTATCGCTATTTCCCCGAGCCTGACCTGTTGCCGCTGGTGGTGGACGCCGCGTGGCAACAGCAGATTCGCGCCCGGCTGCCCGAATTGCCCGAAGCCCGCCGCGCGCGCATGATGCGCGACTACGGCCTCACCGAGGACGACGTCTACACGCTCACCCGCACTCAGAGCATGGCCGACCAGTTCGAAGAGGCCGCGCGCGCCGCCAGGAATCCCAAGCGTGTTGCCAACCTGGTGATCGGCGATCTGCTCGGCCGCCTCAAGGCGCAGGGGCTGGAAATCGAGCAGTCGCCGATCTCGATGAAGGGCGTCGCCATGTCCGCCGACCTGGTGGAATCCGGCGCCATCTCCGGCAAAATCCTGAAAGACCTCTACGACAAGGCCTTCGAGCGCAACGAAGATTTTCCGGCCATTTACGAAAAGGAAAAACCGCAGCAGATCACCGACACCGCGGCCATCGAAAGACTGATTGACGACGTAATCGCCGCCAATCCCCGGCAGGTGGAGCAATTTCGCGCCGGAAAAACCACGATGAAGGGATTTTTTGTCGGCCAGGTGATGAGGGCGTCAAAAGGACAGGCCAGTCCCGCGCTGGTGAATGAATTGCTTGAAAAGAAACTGCAGTGATCGCGGAATGAAGACCCAGGAAGTCAGGCCGTGACCATGGGTTTCTTGATTTGGTACACCACATGTTCAACCGCGTTTCCCTGAAGGTCCCTGGTCCGCCGGCCGGCGAGAACGGCGCCGATCTTTTCCAGGGCCCTGCGAGACCGGACATTCTCCGGTCCCACCAGGAATACAACGCTATCCACAGATTGAAACGCGTGGCCCAACATGAGCCGTTTCATTTCCCCGTTGTATTTTCCTCCCCAATAGGAGCGGGCAAGAAACGTCCAGCCGATCTCGATTTCGCTGTTCTCGGGTTCATATCCAAAGTACCGTGACGAACCGATGATCCTTTGCGTCTTTCGGTCGATGGCAACCAGTGCTCCACCCGAGTCCAAGGCCTCCTGAAAAAACGCTTTGAAGATTTCTTCTTTGTAGCGATCGCGGGCGGGGTGCTGCTCCCATATCATCGGGTCGGAAGCGGCCAGGAACAAACCCTCCCAATCTTCCGGTCGAAGAGGCCGAAGTCCAAGCGCATCGCCAATCAGGTGGGGTTGCAGTTCAAAATGCTTCATGCCGGTCAAACTGCCGAGGGAGACCACGCGGTCGGCGCAGTCCCTCAATGCCTGCTCTCTTGATCCGATTGAATCCGTGGCAATCCGTGCTCAGTTGTGCTTCACAAACTCGCCCGTCTTGTTGCCCTTCAGGTCGTTGTACAGCGTCTCGATGAACTTGTCGGTGGTAATAAACTTTCCCGGTCCACCCCAGCTCTCGTATCCCGCAAGCACCTTCTCCTGCTTGAGCTGCTCCACGGTCTTGCCCTGCTTGATGCCGTCTTCCACGCGCGCCGTCGCATCCTTCAGCATGGCGACAAATGGCTTCACGTCCGCGACCGTCGACAGTGGCCCATGTCCGGGAATGATCTTCGCGTCCGCCGGAACCGTCGCCATCACCTTCTCGCACGCGGCGATCATGCCGCGCACGCTGCCTCCGCTTTCCAAGTCGATGAACGGAAAGCCATAGGTCACAAAGTCGTCGCCCATGTGCACCACGTTGGACTGCGGAAAGAAGATGACCGCATCGCCGTCGGTGTGTCCGTGCGGAAAGTGGATGGCGCGGATGTCCTCGCCGTTCAAGTGCACGGTGGCGCGGTCGTTGAAGGTGATGATCGGCAGCGCTTCTTTGGGCGCCGGCTTGATGTCCATGCCCGCCGCATGACCGCCGGTCTTCAGGCGCTCACGCACATTCTCCTGCGCGATAATCGGCCCCTGCTTCTGAAAATATGCATTGCCGCCGGTGTGGTCGAAGTGCCAGTGCGTGTTGATGACGAAGCGCACCGGTTTGTCGGTAATTCCCTTCAGCGCGGCCTGGATCTTCTCCGCCAGTGGCGCGAACTGATCGTCCACCACCACGATGCCATCTTCGCCGACCGAGACACCGATATTCCCGCCAGCGCCTTCCAGCATGTACACCGTTCCGGCAACTTTGGTGACCTTGATCTGGACCTTGCTGAAATCCGGGCCCTGCGCGGCGGCAACGACCGCCAACAGGACTATGCACCACGCCAGTTTCCGCATGAGCTCTCCTCACCTTCCGAAGTGCGGAGCATTGTACACGGGCGCCTGCGGTTGTGAATATCGCGCGAGCGTCGTTTCATCTCTTGCGTAGCCGACGTCATCCCGAGCCGATGTCAGCTATGTACCCGATGTCATCCCGAGTCGAGGGATCTCGGATGTTTCCTCTCTCCCTTACACCAATTCTGAAACATACTGGAGGCTCCGGCTCGGCGCTGGATCGTGCCCCCCGAGCGTTCTCTTTTGGTGAAAGTTTTTGCGCTTCCCGCCTCTCTAGGTCCCTCCGGAACAGCTCCCGAACCCCTCCTACTCAACTTTATTCCTAGCCTGCTTTCCAATATGGGAACGTCGGAAGTGCCTCTGGCAGCGCCGCTTCGGTGTCGGAGGCAGCGATGCCTGGTTTCCCGGCGCGCTCTGGCGCCGCCTCCGCCGGCTGAAACGCACGGATTGGGGAGTAAGCTGCACCCATATTCTCAGGTGACCCTGTCATCCGTTGGCCCTATCAGCAGTCGCGGGCGTCTCAAATCTCGGAGGCTTACCATGCGTAGAAAGACTCTCTGCTTCGCTGCACTCATCCTCTGTTTCACATCCGTTCTGGCTGCCGCCGCTATTATCGAGGTGTTTCCGACGGGCACGGCCGCAGATTTTGAAAACGTGCGCGCAGCCCTGGCCAGCGCAAGTCCCGGCGATACGGTGCTGCTGCGCGCCGGCACATTCAATTGGTCGGGGAACAGCGCCATAGTGCCTCCCTTCGTGGTGCCGGTCGGGCTGCCAATCCCGGTTTCGGGGATCACCATCACCGGCGAGACGGCGCACAATGGCACACCGCTGACCATCATCGCAGGGCCTGTTGGTTCCGACGGATTTCCCGACGTTATTCCCGGGGGTCCATTTAACGGTGGCTTTATCAACGGCCCAGGTGTCACGGGAGTGACCATCCGCAACCTAATCCTCCGGAATTTTTATCAGGCGATTGGGCTGTTGCAGGGGCCATTCGGGCCGGACTCTTACACCGCCGCCTATGCGCCGGGAGCCGATTTTTCTGCCGGCGCCAGCGATTTCGTCATCGAGAATCTCCGCATCGAGAACTCGACCAGCGGCATCGCGGCTCTCGGGGCCAATAATCACCTCATCGTGCGCAACAACACGATTCAAATCGTGGCCAAGGATGGTGTGTCCGATGTAGATTCGCTCGCCTTCATAGTCAACGCCAACGCGATCAACACCATCTCAGCGTTTCCCGATATTCCAGATGCGCCGGTTGGCGTGGTCATCGAGGATAATACGGTGGTTGGTCCAGGGCCATACCCGCAGTTTCTGCTGCTGAATGGCTCGCCGTTTTGGGCATTTACCGTAGGCATCGGTATACAAGGCGCCAACGGAGCGCGGGTAGAAGGCAACACCGTTTCCGGTTTCAGTTCCGGCCTCCATCTATCTGCTGAGGGCACGGTGCTGATTCAGCACAATAGCCAATCGAATGGCCAGTCGGGGATGAGCCTGAATGACTTATCCCCTGCCTCCGCATGCATTGATCCTCCGGCGGGCGCTGGTGGCGTGCCATCTTCGGCGACTAACGGCGCCGTGGTCCGCAATAATCGTTTCACCGGCAACGTGCATCTGCCGAAGCCCCCGGAGAGCAACTACTGGCTCACCAACGATGGATTTGGAATGCTGGTCAGCGCCGACAACACCCAATTCGTGGGAAACAACGTGGAGGGGAATGAGGTCGCCGGTATCAGGCTGACGCAAGACTCCTGCCTGAATCCCGTGCGCCCCAATCGCACCGCCACCGGCAACTTGATTCTGGGCAATCACAATGTCGTGATGGGCACTGACTACGTGCTCACCCACAACACGATCTCGGGCTCGAAGACATCGCTGCAGAACGTAGGCGAGGCCATCGGCGACCTGCCGCCAGATCAGCGGCCGCCGCGGAAGATGCAGTAGCCTTCTGGAGACTCACCGCTCCAGTTCCGCGCTGTTGTAGAGCTGGGTCAGCGTATCCGGCGTGGCGCGGTAGAGAACGAAGCTCTGTCCAACGTCGGAGATCTCGCGGAACAACAATTCGCCGCGGCCGTTGCCGTCGGCATCCACGGCGTCAATCAACTCCGCCCGCGGATATGCGTCCAGATGCTTGCTGTCCGTCGCCCACACTTTCAGCTTCCGCAACTCGCCGTTGTAATCCTGCCGCGCCGCCAGCGTGATCCAATACGTCAGTCCGCCGGCGCTGGTTGAAGCGGATGCATGCGCCGAAGGCTTCGTCGTCCCCGCTCTTGCGCCCGCTCGACGCACCGGCGCAACGGTTGCTTCTACGGCGCGCGCCATCAGCACCACTTGCGGCTCGTTGCTGGTGGTGAGATCGAAGGCGCGCACCTGCACGTCCTGCAATTTTTCCGGATGTGAGCCGCCATGCGTGCGCGTCCAGTCTTCCAGCGCGGCGCTCGCCAACTGGATCATGGCGGTCTTCAGCTTCTCCTGGTCTTCCGCCTTCCACGGCAAGGCGAAGCTGCGCGGCTCGGGACCATCGGCATCGGAGATCGCCGCCAGCACGCGCCCCGGCGCCGCGGCTGCCGTTTTCGTTGCCGGCGAACTTGGGCCTGCGGCCGCGGCCGGCGCTTTGGGTGCGGCTTTGGTTTCGACCGCACCGGGAAGATTCTCCGCCTGCTCAGCCGTCGGACGCCCGCGCCGCAGCACCGGGTGATCCGTGTCCTCCGGCTTCGGCGCAGTGCTCGCGGGAGAAGGCGCAGCGGGCGCCGGCGATGCCGGCGCGCTCGGCTTTGTGTCCGGCGTTGGCGTTTGCGCCGGCGGCTTCCTCAGCACGGGCGGCTCGTCGCCTTCGCTTGGTTGCGGTTCTGACTTCGGTTCCGGCGCGCTCTGGGGCGTGTTGTCGGGAGCGGAGCGCCGGCTGCCGCGCCGCAATCTCGGCGGACCTTCGCGGGCGGACTTCGGCGCTTCGCGGGGTTTGCGCGAAGCGGCAAGCTGCTCGTTGGTCTGGAAACGCGCGTCCGCCAGCCACGCGCCATTCTTCGCCTGGCGCGCATCGGTCAGGGTTGCCATGCCGATGGACTCACCGCTTTGCTCGACCTCGTACACATTTCCCGGCTCCAGCGCCATCGGCACCGGATCGGCTTTGTAGATGGATGCGTCATAGAAGCGGCCGTCCACCAGGATGGCCACCGGAATCACGCGCGGGCTGCCGCCGGTTGCGGGCCACTCCACCAGCGCCAGCGCGCGCGGGCCCTTGCTCTTGCGCGACGTGCGCTGAGCCGCCACGCCGACTACCAGCGCCAGGCACAGCGCTACCATCAGCCCGCGGTGTAAGATGTCTTTCCGCCGGAGAACTTGCATGCAAGTCAATGATAAAGCCCCCGAGTTCACTTTGCCCGACCAGGACGAAAAGAGCGCCTCCCTGAAGCAATTCCGAGGCAAAACCGTCGTCCTCTATTTCTTTCCCAAGGCGAACACGCCGGGTTGAAACCTAGAGGCGTCCGAGTTTCGCGACGAATACTCCAAGTTCAAAAAATCCGGCGCTGAGGTCGTGGCCGCCTCGCCCGACTCGCCGCGTGCGCTGAAGAAATTCCAACAGCGGTTCAACTTGCCGTTCATTCTGCTCTCCGACTCGGATAAGAAACTCGCCCAGGCCTACGGCGTGCTGAAAGAGAAAAACATGTACGGCAGGAAGGTGATGGGCATCGAGCGCAGCACATTTGTGATCGGCCCGGACGGCAAGCTGCTGCGCGAATTCCGCGGCGTGAAAGCTGCCGGCCACGCGGCAGAGGTGCTGGCCACGTTGAAGGAGTCCGCCGCTGATTAAAGCAGAGGAACGCTGATTGTGATCGACCAGCATTGAATTGCCATTCCGAGCGGAACGAGGAATCTGCGGTTGGAGAAAGGCGCAAAAACAGATTCCCCGTCCGCTTCGCTCAGCGGGGAAATGACAACCACTAAAGATCTGCGTTTATCGGCGGCTGAAATCATGCGCGATTCGGAATTCGACATCACGCTCTCGCGCCCGCTCTCGCGCCGTTTCTACGACCGCGACCCGCGCCGCGTGGCTCGCGAACTGCTGGGCAAGGTTCTGGTCCGCAAGCATGGCCGCAAGCTGCTCGCAGGGCGCATCGTGGAAGTCGAAGCCTACATGGGCACCAACGATCCCGCTGCGCACGCTGCCGCCGGCCCCACCCCGCGCAACCTGGTGTTGTTCGGCCCGCCGGGTTTCACGTACGTCTATATGATCTACGGCAATCACTTTTGCCTGAACGTCTCCTGCATGTCGGAAGGCAAGGCGGGAAGCGTGCTGTTTCGCGCGCTGGAGCCGGCCGCAGGATTAGCGCAGATGTTCGCCGCGCGCCGGCTTCCGCTGCCCGAAGACGAACCGCGCATCGCCGATCTGCGCCTGCTTACCACCGGTCCGGGACGTCTGACGCAAGCGCTGGGAATCACGCGGGCGCGCGACAACGCCAAAGACCTGACCACGTTTTCCGATCTCACCATCCTCGATGACGGCTTTCGCGTGCGCCGTGTTGTGACCACGCCACGCACCGGAATCACCAAGGCCGCGGACGCGAAGCTGCGCTACGTGATTGCGGGCAATCCGTTTGTGTCTGGGAAGTCGGAAGTAAGAAGTCAGAAGTAAGAAGCGGAATGCAAGCGCAAGAATCAGCCCGCGTCCGCGACCGCGGTTTTGCTTGTGACTTCTGACTTAGGTCAGGCTTCCCCGGCGCCGTGCAGCACAACATTGTCAATCAGGCGTGTGGCGCCGACGAACGCCGCCACCGCAACCAGCGCGCCGTTGGAAAGGTCGGCAACCGGATCGAGCGTATCCGGGTGAACAATTTCAAAATAGTCCAGCCGCACGCCGGGCTCGTCGGCGATCACCTGCTTGCCGGCTTCAACCAGCTTGGCCGCGCTACGCTCGCCGGTATCGGCCAGCGTCTGCACCCGCATGAGCGAGCGGTTGAGCACGAGTGCCTGCTTGCGTTGCTGCGGGTCGAGGTAGGCATTGCGCGACGACAACGCCAGCCCGTCTTGCTCACGGACAATGGGGCAGACCACAATCTGCACCGGAAAGTTCAGATCGCGCACCATGCGGCGGATGATGGCGACCTGCGCCGCGTCTTTCTGGCCAAAAAAAGCGAGGTCCGGCTCGACGATGTTGAAGAGTTTGGCGACCACGGTGGTGACGCCGCGGAAATGCCCCGGCCGCGAGCGTCCGCACAGTTTCTCGCTCAAGCCTTCAACGGTCACGAAGGTGGTCGCGCACGCGGGATACATGTCTTGGTTGGAGGGCGCGAAGAGCAGGTCAACCTTTTCTACTTCCAGCAACTGGCAATCGCGCTCCAACGTCCGCGGATATTTCGCGAGATCTTCGTTGGGTCCGAATTGAAGAGGATTGACGAAGATGGATACGGCAACCACATCCGACTGCGCTCGCGCCGCGCGAATCAGGGACAGGTGTCCTTCGTGCAGCGCCCCCATGGTGGGCACCAGCCCGATGCGACCGCCCTCGCGCTTGCATTGCGCGCAGGCAGCGTGCATGCCGTCAGGAGAGTGAACGATCTTCATTGTAGAGAATTTGCAATCTGCAATTTCAAACCGCCGGTCCAAATTACAGATTACACATTTCTCAATCTCCGGATCGCATCCCGCGCTTGCGCTCCAGAATCGTCTCCAGCGCCGCGCGCGTGTCCTTGGGCAGATGGTACGACTCCTCATCGTTAGGATAGCCGCCCGCAATCACATCATTCTTGTAGCTCTCGACCGCGCTGCGCATGACTGCGCCAACATCCGCGTACTGGCGCACGAATTTTGCTGGCGTGCCGAAATTCAGGCCCAGCATGTCGTGGATGACGAGGATCTGCCCATCGCAATCCGGCCCGGCCCCGATGCCGATCGTGGGTGTGTGCACCTCGGCGGTGATCATCGCTGCCACCTCGCGCGGAATGCCTTCCAGCACCATGGAGAACACGCCGGCACGATCCAAAGCCACCGCATCGCGCATGAGTTGTTCGATCGCGTTGAGGGTTTTGCCCTGGACCCTGTAGCCGCCCATGGCGTGCACCGACTGCGGCGTCAGCCCGATGTGCCCCATGACCGGAATCTCGGCGTCGATGATGCGGCGAACGATGTCGGCGCGCTTTTCGCCGCCTTCGATCTTCACCGCCTCCGCGCCTGCTTCTTTCACAAACCGCGAAGCATTGCGCAACGCCTCGTCGGCGCCGAGGTGATACGACGCGAACGGCATGTCAGCGACCAGCAGCGCGCGCTTGGTGCCGCGTCGCGCAGCGCGCGTGTGGTGCAGCATCTCCTCCATGCTCACCGCCAGCGTGTTGTCGTAGCCGAGCATCACCTGGGCAAGCGAATCGCCGACCAGGATGACGTCAATGCCGGCCTCGTCCACCAGGCGCGCGGTGGCGTAGTCGTAGGCGGTCAGCGCGGTGATGGGCTCGTGACGAAACTTCTTATCGAGTAGAGAAAGGACAGTGATTTTCTGGCGGGAATCGCCAATGGGAACGACGCTCACTTTGACCTCCAGTGCAGTTCCGCCGCAGCGGATACCACCTGTTCCGGTTCTTGGCTTAGGTCCCTATAGATGCGGACACCAGTATTTTAGGCGCAGGAGATTGGAAATGTCGAACGAAAGAATCTGTCGGAAAAAGGAATTCCCTAAATGACATATGAACGCATTGTGTGGTGGCAAACTCCGGCCCTAATTCGTCAATGCTTACCGCGGCGGTCCCCTTGCCGGCGATCCTTCCGACGGCGGTCCTGGCCGCTGCGAGTGCTTCCGGGCGGAGGCGGGACAGCGGGATTGCGCCGTTCCTTGCCGGCGCGAATCGATCCCTTGCGGCGGGCCCCCTTGCGACGCTCCACGATATCAGCCATTGACTCCCCCTCATCCAGTGCAGTCCCGACTATCTTATCGTAGCGGCGCGAGAGCGCAAATCCGGAGTTGAAGCCGAAGGGACAGGACCGTGGAGCCGGGTATAATCGCCGCTCGTTCCCGCCACACCATGAATCCTGGCTACCAGACCGATTTGGCGTACATCCATGGCCGCGCGTACAGCGGGTTCGTTCGCGAGGCCACGCCCGGCTTGCTAACCATCCTGCACCGGAACGGGATTGATCGCGGTCTGGTAGTGGACCTCGGCTGCGGTCCTGGACTGTGGGCGCACCTGCTCACGTGCCACGGCTACGACGCGCTGGGAATTGACATTTCGCCGGCCATGGTCGCGCTGGCCCGCCAATCGGCTCCGGGCGCGCGATTCCATGTGGGTTCGTTTCTGAAAATCAAACTCCCGCCGTGTGTGGCGGTCACCGCGCTTGGCGAAGTCCTCAATTACACCTTTGATGGCGATAACAACCGACAAGAAATGGCGCGGTTCTTCCGACACGTGCACGACGCGCTGCGCCCGGGCGGCGTGCTTATCTTCGATCTGGCCGGCCCGGAGCGAGAATTGGGGCGAGTGCCGCGCCGGTGGACTGCGGGCGACGACTGGGCAATTCTGCTTGAGGTAAGCCGCAGCCCAAAGGAGCTCACGCGCCGCATGACGGTTTTCCGCAGGATCGGCGAGAGGTACCGGCGCAGCGAAGAGGTACACCGGCTGCGGCTCTATCCCCCGCGCGACATTCTCATGGACTTACGGCGCGCGGGATTCACCGCACGGAACATCAGAGGCTATGGAAGGTCCAAATTCTTTCGCGGCTTAGCCGGATTTGTAGCGCGTCGCGCATGACCGCCTTCACTGCGCGGCTGCCAGCTCGGGATAGAACTCCTGCAGCGGGTAACCCCGCTCTCGCCAGCCATGAAAGCCTCCAGCCAGCGGTCGAACCCGCGTTACTCCCTGCCGTTTCAGTTGCTGCGCCACCCGGGCGCTGGTCGCTTCGTTGGGTCAAGTGCAATACAGGATGACCTCGCGATCGCGCGGAATCTCGTTGTGGCGCTGCTCAATGTCGCTCGGCGACAGCCGAATCGCTCCCGGAAGCACTTGCGGATAAGGCAGAAAATCCAGCGGATGGCGCAAATCCACGATCGTCACCGGCTCTCCGGAGTCCAGCTTGGCTTTCAATTCCTCCGGCGTGATCCGCGACATCCACAGCTCGCGCTCAAAGCGCCGGCGTGCCAGGTGCTTACGCAGGATGTAGGCGCCCAGCAGAAGCGCCACCAGGACAACCGCGACATCCCCAAGCCGCGACAGGTACAGCGCCAGATATTCCAACTGGCCGCTGAATATGTACCCCAGCAGGGTCGCTCCCCCTGCCCAGAGAAGTGCGCCGAGGGCATCAAATACCAGGAAGCGCCACAGCGGCATTCCGGTCATGCCCGCCATGGGCGGTGCGACGGTGTTCAGGCCGGGAACAAACTTGGCGATCAGCAGCGAGCGCGAAGCGTGGTTCTGAAAGGCGTCTTCCGTACGCCGAACGCAGGATTCCGGCTCCAGCGCGATGCGGCAGAGCAGGCCGAGGATCTTGCCGCCCCGGCGGCGGCCGATTTCGTACCATAGCACGTCGGCGATGATACAAGCCGCCAGCGCCAGCGCCACTGTCCAGCCGAAACCCAGCTTGCCTGCGCCGGCCAATGCGCCGGCTGCCAGCAGTAACGGCAGCGATGGGATCGGCAGGCCCAACTGCTCCGCCAGAACCCAGGCGAATAGCAGGGAGTAACCGTGCTCGATTAGGAAATCAACAGTTTCGTGCATTGAGGATGCAGACGGCGGAAACGGGCGCTCAGGTAACAGATGCGCGAGACGCCTCCCCTGTTCTGGAATTTTGCGACCGCCAGCATGACGGTGCTAGGGTCCAAGCAAGCCCGTCTGCCGGCGCGCTCGGCTCATTCGAAAACTTCCCTGCTCCCGATGATCCAAGTTCGCAACATTTGACACATTTCAGACACGGCTTTGACACATGCAAACAGGCGCTTGCGTAGGCTCGTTTCAGGGTGAGTCGATCACCGAAAAATTCTTCGGCTCGGAGGTGTGAACATGGAACGCAAGAATCTGGAAATGAAGCGAGCAATTCTGGTTGTGGGACTTCTGGGAGTACTCCTGACAATGGCTTTTGGACAAGAGAACTCGGTGCGCGCGACAGTTCCTTTCGAGTTTGACGAAGGTGCTCAACTGGGAAGCGCCTATCCTGAAATCACGCACTGGCCCGCCCACGAGATCGTCAGCGCAGACGCCCGCATGGATGAAGGCGCTCAACTTGGAAGCGCTCATCCTGAGATCACGCACTGGCCCGAGGCGGTAGTAGATGAGGGTGCTCAGCTTGGAAGCGCTCATCCTGAGGTCATGCACTGGCCCGAGCCAGTGATGCAGGTAGGCACTGGCCGGCATATCTCGCCGGGTACGTAGGCGAGTCGTTGCACGCCGCCGGGACCGCGTCGCTCCGGAGCCGTTTCATTCATCCCGACCGAGGGGGCTACCGCGCGTTTTTACCGGTGTCCCCGCCACGCCTGCCTTTCGCGTGCTGGGGTGATCGGGCGCGGGAACCACGAGTCGAACGATCTCGGTGTTTCGTTTCTCGGTGACACCAATTCTGAGACTGCTATAGCCCGAATATAGCCCGAAACGTCATGAACCGAAGTCCCGCCCTGCGGCATCGAAATCGCTGGGAGCGACCTGCTTACCCCATTTTTGTGAAGGCGGTTTGAACTCAGGCTTCAAATGGAGGCATTCACGATGACGACGCGACTGAATGAGAAAATCGACAATCTGAGAGCCAGGCTGAAGGGCAACGTAGTGCTTCCTGGAGACGCGGGTTATGACGAGGCTCGCCGAATATGGAATGCCATGATTGACCGGCGTCCCGCTGTCATTGTGCAGTGCGCAGGCGCCGACGACGTTGCCCAGACGATCGCCTTTGCCCGCGACAGCGGGCTCGAGATATCGGTTCGCGGCGGAGGGCATAACATCGCCGGATATGCGGTGTGCGACAACGGCGTCATGCTCGACCTCTCCCAAATGAAGAATGTCCACGTGAAGGCCGAGGCAAGGCGTGCCTATGTCGAACCCGGCGCCACACTCCACGATTTTGATCGAGCGGTCCAGGTACATGGGCTCGCCACTCCGGTGGGCATCAATTCAACCACCGGGATTGCCGGCCTCACGCTGGGCGGTGGCTTCGGTTGGCTAACGCGTCAGTACGGCATGACCATCGACAATCTGGTCTCCGCCGACATGATCACGGCGGGTGGGGACACGGTGCGCGCCAGCGATAACGACAACCCCGACCTGTTCTGGGCGATTCGCGGCGGAGGCGGCAACTTCGGCGTGGTAACCCAGTTCGAATTCAAACTCCATACCGTGGGTCCCGAAATACTCGCCGGACTGATTGTTTTCCCCTTCGACCAGGCAAAACAGGTGCTGAGCCAATACCGTCAATTCGTGAAGTCAGCGCCGGTGGAGCTGAATGTGTGGACCGTGCTGCGCCAAGCGCCACCTTTGCCTTTCCTTCCCGAGAACGTGCACGGCAAGGAAGTTCTGGTGCTGGCTGTTTTTTACTCCGGCGAGATCGCCCAGGGTGAGAAGCTCATCCAACCCCTGCGCCGCTTCGGCGACGTTCTCGGCGAACACGTAGGCGCGATGCCGTACACCCAATGGCAGCAGGCCTTTGATCCCCTGCTCACACCCGGCGCGCGGAACTACTGGAAGTCGCACAATTTCACGGAACTGAGCGATGGCGCGCTGGACACCATGATCGAGTACGCAGGCAAGCTACCGTCTCCGCAGTGCGAAATCTTCCTGGGTCTGATCGCAGGGGTAGCCAACGGCGTGCCCTCCGATGCCACGGCGTATAGCAGCCGAGACGCGAAGTTTGTCATGAATGTGCATGGACGGTGGGAAAACGCAGCCCAGGATGAAAAGTGCATAGCGTGGTCGCGCGCTTTCTTCAAGGCTGCTGCGCCTTATGCGTCCCAGGGCGCCTACGTGAACTTCATGACCGAAGAGGAGAGTGACCGCATAGCGTCGGCCTACGGAGGTAACTACGCCCGCCTGCTGCAGGTGAAGAAGCGCTACGATCCGGAGAACATCTTCCATCTGAACCAGAACATACGTGGCCCTGAGGAGACGATTGCAGCAATCGGTTCGAAACGCAGGGCCTAGGCGATCCCAATCGAGATCGCGGCAGTGCTAACCGACGGGCCGACTTATCAGTTGGAAATGGGTTTGGTACAGACACTAAGAGCCCCAAGGTGATGTCGGCCCCGTTCTCCTCGACCAGCAGCTTGCTTTAGACCCTTGCCGACCTGCATTCGTCACTTCCTTGCGGGTCGCGACGCGCGATCTTTCGAGCTCGGGCTCCGGGCTTGCCACCAACCGGAAAAACTGAACTGACGCCTCGGGACTCTATCCTGCTCTTGATCAAGTTTCCTGTTCCCCTCGACCAGCGCTTTGCTATAGACCCTTGCCTTGCCTTCCGTCCTTTTCGCCTCGAGAGCGCGGACAGTGACTTGGCTCGAGCCCCGGACGCCGCACCAACCGGGTAAACTTCAGAAACCGTCAAAGAACGAGTGCCTTTTTACTCCCGCCGATTTACCTGTCAAGTGCTTCTGGCTAATATATATCTTGTTTGTTTTCAATCTAGTGCAGCTCGTCCACAAGCCGCTGCCAGGAAATGGTGCAGCCCCATTCCGCCGGCTTTCGACAGATATGTGCCGCGTGTGTAGCGATGCGGCTGGGCGCGCCGCACCCACTCACTATCCCTCCAGCTCTCTGCCAAACGCAAAGTGGAAAATTCGGCGGAAACCACCAAAACATTGTCGAATTTGCGAATTGAAGAATATTGAAGAATTGAGTTCTTCCGCATTCCCTGGACTTCTCGGAACAGATTCGTCAATTCGCAATTCGACAATTCGTCTACCATGGTCGCGTGCCTCCCTTGCTGGAAGTGAATCGCCTGATCGTGCGCTTCCCGGCGCGCGACGGCCGCGTTCTGATGCCTGCGGTGCAGGACGCCAGCCTCGCGCTCGCGCCTGGCGAAGTGCTGGGGCTGGTAGGAGAGTCAGGATCGGGAAAATCCGCCACCGCGCTGGCCATCATGCGCCTGCTGCCGCCGCAGGCGCGCATCGAGGGCGCAATTCGCTACGACGGACGCGACCTGCTCACCGCTTCCGACAACGAAATGCGCGACATCCGCGGCGCGCGCATCGCCATGATCTTCCAGGAGCCCATGACCGCGCTCAATCCGGTAATGCGCGTCGGCGACCAGATTGCGGAGGCGGTGCTCGCGCACGCTGGAGCGTGCTCGCCCTCGCGCCCGAACAAAAAGCTCACCAAGCACGAAGCTTGCACCCTGGCGGTCGACGCCATGCGTCACGTCCGCATTCCTGATCCCGACCGCCGTTCGCGCGACTATCCCCACCAGCTTTCCGGCGGCATGCGTCAGCGCGTGATGATTGCCATGGCTATTGTCAACCGCCCCCAACTGCTCATAGCCGACGAACCCACCACCGCGCTCGACGTTACCATCCAGGCGCAAATCCTTGACTTGCTCGCCGAACTCCGGCGCAAGTTCAATCTCGCGATGTTGTTCATCTCGCATGATCTGGCGGTCGTCTCGCAGGTGTCTGACCGGGTGGCCGTGATGTACTCCGGCAGCATCGTCGAACTCGGTCCGGCGCGCGAAGTCTTAACCTCGCCCGCGCACCCCTATACGCGCGGCCTGCTGAATTCCGCGCCGACCCTGCACACCGACCGCACGCGCCCGCTGCCGACCATCGAGGGCTCGGTGCCATCTTTGACGTCGCTGCCGCCGGGCTGCGCCTTCGAGCCGCGCTGCGGGTTTCGCATCGCCGATTGCGCGCGGACAGTCCCGCCGCTGCTTGAGATCGCTCCCGCTCGCCTGGTGCGCTGCCCGGTGGTCAACAAGTCAGAAGTAAGAAGGCTTTGTTGAAATCCTCTTCGTTCGAGCTGCCGCATTCCTACGGACTGCATGGCCTCAGCCCCGCAGGGGCGACAGAACCTGGCCCGGCACGTAAGTGCCGGGAAAGCTGCCTTTGAAATGCACAGAGTCCCGCAGGCACGGCACGAAGTGAAACTTGCTTCCTGCGAGGATCTCAACCGAGCCAAGTAGGAAGTCACAGCCAACCGCAAACTGTGACTTAACTGGTTGTCTCAGCCCAGGGGGCCACCTCACGGTTCTTACTTCTTACTTCTTACTTCTTAATTCTTACTTCCCGCCCGGGGCTATATAATCCCCCTTCGCCCGGGACGCGATGACGACGTGCGGATTCTCCTGTTAAGCGACATCCACGCCAATTCGGAAGCTTTGGACGCCTGCTTGGCCGAGGCGCCGGAGCATGACGTCGTCGTCAACCTGGGCGACGTTGTCGGCTACGGCGCTAGTCCCAACGAGGTTATCGAGCGCTCGCGCACGCTGGGCAAGATCATCGTTCGCGGCAACCACGACAAGGCGTGTTCCGGCATCAGCAGCATGGAGGACTTCAACCCCATTGCCGGATTGGCCGTCATCTGGACGCGCACCGTCCTGCGCAAGGAAAACCTGGAGTGGCTGCGCGCCCTGCCGCAGGGCCCTGCGCACATTGACGGCGTCAACGGAGTGCAACTCGTGCACGGCTCGCCGCACGACGAAGACGAGTACCTGCTGTTGCTGCCCGAGGCCCTGCGCTCTCTCGATGAGGCCGAGCCTACGCTTACCTTCTTTGGCCACACCCACGTCCAGGGCGGGTTCTTCGCCAGCAGCGACGACTCCGCCGCCATCCGTCCGGTATATAACGCGCATGGCGCGTCGGAAAAATACCTCTTCCAGCTCCGCAAGAACGTGCGCTACATGATCAACCCCGGCTCGGTGGGACAGCCGCGCGATGGCGACTGGCGCGCCGCTTTCGCCCTGTTCGACACCGACGCGTTAACCGTGACTTACTACCGCGTGAAGTACGACGTTGCCGCGGCGCAGCAGAGAATCATCGCCGCCGACCTGCCCGAGCGCCTGGCCACAAGGCTGGCCCAGGGACGGTGAGGCGACTGGGTGATTTGCCGATTCAATGATTTGGCGATTTGTTCATGCAGGAAACCGCAGCTTCTCAATCGGCAAATCGCTAAATCACTAAGTCCCCAAATCTCCAAATGATTCCCCCATGCCCTTTCGCTCTTATCCCCGACGACGCAAGCCCTCCGGATCGCCGGAACTCTTTGGCGCAAGCCGTGAAGCTTGGCCCCAGGACCGCCTGATCGCGCACATTGACGGCGGCGCGCGCGGCAATCCCGGCCCTGCCGGATATGGCGTCGTGCTCCAGGACTCCTCCGGGCACGCCGTCGCTGAGCTCAGCACTTTTCTCGGCCACCAGACCAACAACTACGCCGAATATATGGGCCTGCTCGCCGCGCTGCGCTACGCGCTCGAGCGCGGCGCACGCGCTTTGGAGGTCATCAGCGACTCCGAGTTGCTGGTCAAGCAGATCAATGGACAGTACAAGGTCCGCCACCTCACCTTGCAGGATCTGCACCAGCAGGCCAAGGCGCTAATCGCGAAACTGGACTGGTTTAGAATCCATCACGTGCTGCGCGGTAAGAACAAGCAGGCCGACGCGCTCGCCAACCGCGCCATGGACCAGGGCATGGGCAGAACTTAGAGCAGTTGAGAGCGATTTCGCCACTAGTGTAGCCGCATTGCTTAAGCTGGAAGCCGGGTGGAGTGGGAAGGTCACGGCTTCACCGGTTGCTGAAAAACTCGGTCGTATCAGGGCACGACTTCAGTCGTGCCGCACACCGCGTCCCAAGCGTGTTGTCATGCCGAGTCGCTCCGACTGAGCGGGGCGAAGAAGGCGCGGCGAGGAACCTGCTTTTCGGCCCCGTTCTGATTCGCCATAAGTGGTCCGGCTTTCGACGCTGAGGCCAGTCCTCATGGGACGACAGTTCCAGAGCCCGGCGTTGTCGCGGATCGGAAACAGGAAGAAAGGCGTCAGCGAATCTGCTGACGCCGTTCTTCCCCCATGGCAATCCGAGTCCTTCTTTACGGCGTTGCCAGGATCCGTCCCGCTACCATTTTGTACGTCCCGCCATCCACAAACAGCAGCCCGCGAACGATCACTGTTGAGCCGTTGCTGATGTTCGTCAGGTTCACGGTGCCCGGTTGCTTGTACACCGTTATCGCGGTCGCTTTGGTGACGATCGCGAACACCGAATCCGCCGGCACATTCAAGGTGAACGTATTGCCGCCGGAATAGTCCGAAACGATTCCGATCAGCGGCTCCTGTTCCAGGGTGATCTGGGTGGCGGCAATCTCGATTCCGCCCAAGCCGCCGATTACCGGAGTCATGCCCACCGGGGGAGAGGTCGTATCCACCTCAACGAATTGGCCCGGCGCGATGTTGTCGGCAGAAAACGTCGGCACGAATGGCAGATTGCTCAGGTCCACGCCGTCGCTGTCAAAGCGAAACGCGGTACTGCTATTGAAGTCCACCAGCAATCCCGCACCGACAGAGGTCGTGAGTGCCGGTCCCGCCGCGCGCCGCACGAAAAGCTGCAATTGCAAGTTCGTGCGATTGACCGTGCGCACCAGCCCTAGCGCTCCGATGCTGGTCGGCATCGCATTGATCGCTGCCACACGGGTGGCCAGCAGGCTGCCGTCGGATTGCGTTTGCGCGCTGACCATCAGCAGCATGCCCGCGGTGATCTGGCCGACTCCGCTCAGATTCAGAAATTGCGTGCTGCTGTTGGTGGTGAAAGTCAGCGTCTGGTTCCCGATCGCCAGCGTGAATGAACTGCCTGACACGCTGTTCACGCTTCCGAACAGATGCTCCAGGCCGCCGTTGAACGGGTTGGGCGTGGTTCCCGGACCGCCCAGTGGCCCGTGGGTTTCGATGAATCTCGGATTGAAGCTGACATTTCCGGAGGCATCGATGGCGATCGAGCCCGCCAGATTCAAGTCCAGGTTCAGCACCAGCGGCGAGCCACTCAGCACGAACGCCGGGTTCAGCGTCAGTGTCACCGTGGGCGGCGCAGGCAGGGTCTTCTGCGATGTCTCCCCGGTTGCCGAATCTACCAGCGTGACCGTTGCCGTCCCCAGCGTGATCGATGCCTTCGTGTAGGTTCCCGCAGGGACAGAGAGCGTCGCCACTGGCTGCGTGGTTCCGGTCAGGTGCGTGATCTCGACCGCGACCGGCGATGACACCAGGGACACGGTATTGCCGGCGTCATTGGCCAGCGAGATGGAATTGATGGTGATCGAAAAGGCGGCAATGCGGTCACTTGGCGCATCGCCGATGGTGACCTGTACCATGCTGCCCGTGGACCGATTCAGGCTGCCTTGTATGCTGGTTGTGCTGCCGCAAGCCGTCAACAGCAGCAGGGAGAGCAAACCCAAGGTGAAGAGGAGCCCGGCGACAACTCTGCCGCGAATAGCCGAACGCATGATTCCCTCCGCAAAAGAGAAAGCAACGGATGAATTAGAGATTTCCTCGGGGTCGGTATGAATCAACCCTTCTATTTAGCGGAAGTTGCGGGGCGGTAGGTCAGGTATTTCTCCAGCGGGATGTCGAAGAACATCAATTCGGAACCGTTGCCGTCGCGTACCCCGGTGACATAGAGGTGCGCGCCCGCCAGCGGCTGGCTCATTCCGCCGACGTCGAAAAACAGGAATCCTGCTTGCGTGCCGTGCGGCTCAACCGCTTTGGCGCGAAACTGCGAGTTCTGGATTTCCTCGGCGCCGCCCTTGGGCAGCCCGGCATCGCTCTTGCGCGGCAGCGGAATGGGCAGCGGATTGCGGCTGGGCTCGTCGCCACGATGTTTGACGCGCGAGAACCGCCGATAGAGATCGTCGGTGTTCGCCGGCCGCAGTTTGCTGCGGTCTGCCGTTACCAGGCTGAATTCCATGCGCACCAGCGAAACCGGCTGCTCGCCGTCATTGGTGATGACCAAGTAGATCGGCAGGTAGCCCTTCTCCCGGTACGGCAGCGTGAACACCGGCGCCGTCTTGTCCGGCATGTCGTAAGGATCGGCCGCGATGGCGACGTTTTCCGTCGGGTGTTCGTCACGCGCCGGGTAGGTCTTCGCCGGAAATGTCTTCGGCGGCGTATATTCCTTGCTGGCAACGGCCAGCGTCGCCAGCAGCAGCACGATACTCATCAGCCACAGGCGGCTTTTCGACCAGTACATAGGTCTCAATTATCAAGCCTGGACCGCCGCCACCGCAAATGGGACGAAGAGTCGGTGGTGGTGCAGTTTGAAAGTTAATAGCGGCGACAGGCTGAAAATGGTCTAATCCGCCCAGACACCAAAACGCCCGCCTGCCAGCGGGGTTTGGGTGAAGGTCTGCGTTCGGACACACAGATCGTTACATGGAGTGTGTCTGGATGGCAACCGAAAACGAACCCGCGAACCACATCGCGCATCCCAATAAAGTGACAGTCCTAGGGACGGGGGATGTGAAATCGCTCTTGGGCCGTTTCAGGAGCAGATTGCGGCTAAGAATGCGCGTTCTGTTCGGTCAGCTCTACAATCTCGCTGGAATTCCGGGTTTGGTTAGGGAGTGCGACTACCAAGCTGGAATCACGAACGCGCATGTCAAGGTACGCGTCCGTGATTTGTATGCGATTGTCCAGGTCAACGGCTTGGAGATTTTCTTCCACCGACTCACCGGGTCAATCGACGGTGTGGGCCTTACGTCTGGTTGCACGCTGGGCGCAGTTCCAGAATCAGAGTCCGCTCCCGAACCTTCCGCGTCGCTTCGTCGCAACGCTCAAGAATGAAGAACGAAGGGTTGCGATGCAGGATGCACGGGCTTTGGTCTGATTCACCGCGAAGGTGAGCATAGAGACGAGCTTCCATGTCCTGCGCTTCGCCGACGTAAATCCATTGATTGTTGTTGTAGATGCCGTATACGCCCGATGCTCGGGGAGCGTATGTAGCAACGCCGTTTTCGGTGGAGGGTGTCCCATCCATAGTTGAAGGTTGAGGGGCGGTTCTCGACCCGGCTCTTGATAGAGTCGGGTTGGAAACTTTCTCAACGAAAGGAGAACCGCCTTGAAGCGAAGCTACCACACCCTCAGCACTTTGGGAAAA